>JANXXZ010000483.1 GCA_025350385.1 Bacteroidales bacterium | reverse complement strand
CCAGTGCAGCATACAATCTACAATTAATTTATCAAAATCCTTATACTTAATCCAACTTTTAGAATTCAACTATCCTTTATAACTGACTGTTTTACAGCACTTCACGATGAAGAACCTCATCCAGCATACCATAAGCCTTAGCTTCTTCAGAGGTCATCCAGTAATCACGGTCGCCATCCTTTTCAATCTTCTTCATGGGTTGCCCGGAATGCAAAGCAATGATTTCATAAAGTTCTTTTTTAAGCTTAAGTATCTCACGGGTAGTGATTTCAATATCCGATGCCTGTCCTTCGGCTCCTCCCATAGGCTGATGAATCAGGATACGGGAATGCTTCAGGGCAGTGCGTTTGCCCTTTTTCCCTGCACAAAGCAATACGGCACCCATACTTGCAGCCATACCTGTACAGATAGTTGCTACATCAGGTGCGATGTACTGCATGGTATCATAAATGCCAAGTCCTGCATACACTGAACCACCCGGAGTATTGAGGTAAATCTGTATGTCGCGTTTTGCATCGACTGACTCCAGGAAGAGCAACTGTGCCTGGATAATATTGGCCACATAATCATCAATGGGAACACCCAGGAAAATGATGCGGTCCATCATAAGGCGTGAGAACACATCCATGGTGGCTACGTTCAGTTGACGTTCTTCAATAATTGTAGGGGAAATGTAATTGTTCAGTACCGATGTATAACGATTTAATGTCATACTGCTGATGCCACGGTGATGAACGGCATATTTGCGAAATTCGTCCATTTGTTTCTTTATTATTTTATGAAGTATTCCTTTTTGATTGAGGACTACATTATAGCCTCATAAAGAAGTTTAGTTTTTACTATATGAACAGAATCTACCTTTAATCACTAAAAACGATAAAAGGTAACACTTTCTGAGCAATGATAATTGCTGGCAAGGCTGTTTTTATTGACAACTAGATTATCAAAAGGTTGTGTCAGTGTTTCTGAGCATCTAAAGTTACAAAATCTTCGTAACTGATCTCTTTTTGAACAAGTTTAACTTTCGTCTTAATAAGTTCAGTGATTCTCACTTCGTATAAACCATCGATAATCCGGCGAACTTCGTCATGCTTTGTTTCGAGGAATGTATTTGCCAGGGTATTAAGGCGGGCGCTGATATTATCGGTAAGCGGCATATTCCGCCAACCGGGGAGGTAACGGTCCTTCACAAAATCCTTGATTTCATCATCAGCTACCTGGACATCGAAATTCTTGATCATCCGGTTCTCAATCAGCTGCCATTTCATTGAATCAGCATATTTCACGAAATCTTTTTCAAGATCTTCAGCGGATATTTTCCCTTCGTTGCTTTCGATAAGCCAGCGCTTCAGGAAGGTATCAGGAAGTTGCATGGGATTCAATTCCATGAGTTTCTCCCGGACATGATGCATGAACAGGTGATCACTGTCGCCTATAAATGATTTCTCCGATTCGGAACGTATTTTTTCACGAAAGTCGGTTTCGGTAGTGATTCCTGCATCGGGAAATACCTGGTTATACAGTTCTTCACCCAGTTCAGCCGGTATCATATTGGTTATTTCATTCACTACAAAACTGAAATCCGAATCCAGGCTTTCGGCACGTTGCCTGGAAATGCCCAGCATGGAAGCCGTTTCGGTTACATTACCAGAGGCTTTTTCCGGGTTTAATACGATCCGGTCACCAGGTTTAAGGCCGATCATTGACTTTTTGATTGTTTCATCCTTTATGATGTCAATCATGATCTTGGAGGTTTGATTGATACCATCTTCCTTCACATTCCCATACGTATCGAGTTCAGTAAACTCTCCGTTAAGCACGTCCTTTTCGCCGGAAATTTCAGCATTACCCATTTTACCAAACCGCTGGCACATATCGGCAATATACTTATCCAGCATATCATCGCTTACCTTGATGACATGATAATCGATTGAAACCGTATCATCAAGAACCAGGTCAAAAGATGGGGAGAATCCAAGGTCAAAGAAAAATTCAATCTCCTTCTCATCTTTCCAGTCGAACACCTGGGTAAGTTCCATGTTGGGCATAGGTTGCCCGAGGATGTCAAGTTTTTCGTCGGTAATATAATTATTCAGGGCATCGGAAACGAGTTTATTCACTTCGTCGGCAAATACGGAAGTTCCATACATTTTCTTTATCATTCCGAAAGGCACATGCCCTGGGCGGAAACCCGGTACATTGGCTTTTCGCTGGTAATCTTTCAGCACCTTATTCACATTTTCGGTGTATTCGGCCGGGCTGATGGCAATTTTAACTGTGGCAGTCATGTCGCCGGTATTCTCTCTTGTAATGTTCATTAATGAAGATTATTTGTTCTTTACTTACTGAATATGCTTATTTTCAAAAAGATAACCCAAAAATAAGCCTTCTGAAAACAAGGCTGCAAAGATACAATTATTTAAAGAATGAGCAAACGTTAGTTTGGGAAATCAATCGTTCTACCTGGTGACGACTGTAGTTCTCACACCGATTCCCCGGTTGAAAATCCTTAACGGATAGTATGCATTTACGACCTGACAGAATTACGACCGGAATCATCCTAATGAACCAACGTACCGGTAACTTTGTTTTGTTTAAAAGAATAATAATATGAACGTTAAACTTAAAAGAATCACATTTGCCATCCTCCTGTTTCCCGCTTTTACGGGTTGCTCAAATAGTGAATCGGTTCAAAGTAATATGGAAAAAGAAACAATCATTCCTGCAACTGCCGACACAACCACCTTAGGTGCCGGCTGCTTCTGGTGTACCGAAGCCGTTTACCAGCAATTAAACGGGGTAATTTCTGTCACCTCTGGCTATTCCGGCGGCCAATCAAAGAATCCCTCCTACCGTGAAGTCTGCTCCGGTATTACCGGGCATGCCGAAGTGGCCCAGATCATTTTCGACACTACCAAAATTACTTTCACTGAATTGCTGGAAGTTTTCTGGACTGCCCATGACCCAACCACACTCAACCGGCAGGGGGCCGACCAGGGTACCCAATACCGCTCGGTAATTTTTTATAACAATGAAAAACAAAAAGAGATAGCCGAGGCCTACAAAAAGAAGCTGAACGATGAAAGAGCATTCCCAAACCCGGTAGTAACCGAAATCAGCCCATTCACGGTGTTTTACAAGGCTGAAGATTATCATATGGACTATTTCGATAAAAACGGAAATGCTCCATACTGCCAAATGGTGATTGCGCCCAAGGTGGATAAGGTGCGGAAAATATTCAAGGATAAGTTGAAAAAGTAGTTCCTGAAGACGATAAATCCTAATTGAAAAGCCGTCAGCATAATAATATCCTGCTGACGGCTTTTGGTTTTAACCGGAAAAATATTCCAATATCAATCCTTCGTTAATCAAGGATAATGTGAACTTATTTTTTGATCAGCAATTTCCAAACAATCGACTTGGAACCGGTATCCAGTTTCACATAATACGATCCGGCAGGCGAGCCTGACAGATCAAATGAATATTTAGCAGCGCCCGAATACTGTTTCGAAAGTACGGTTTTACCTGACGCGTCGAGAATGGTTAGGTTCATATCGAGTGACGAACTTGAAGCGCTGCTGATGGTAAACAATCCGGAATTAGGATTTGGGAAAAGCTGGATCGTGTTCGACGGGTTTTCAGAAATTGAGACAAAGGAAGGCAACTGAATCACCTGAAGCACCTGCTCAGGCAGGCCTGTAACATTCACTCCAATGTTAGCTGTGCGAATCACCGGACCGCTGTTTTGTTCGTAGGTTGCTGTAATTACCCCATTGCCAAAGCCTGCGGGAGTTGCAACACACCAGGCAGCGTCACTGCTGGCTGTCCAGCTGGCATTCGAAATCACATCAAAAGAAGTGCTTCCTGCCGGTTCGGTTACTGTTTGAACAGCAGGAGTTATATTGAGCGAAGGCAACGCCAATGTGGTGGCACTTGATGTGATCCCGAAAGACCAGCTGAGCGCGGTATTTTGCGAGAAAGCTTTATATTGGTATAAGGTTTCAGGATTGAGCAAAGTATGACTGTAGGATGTTGCAGTTCCCGCATAGAGAACCGTACCTCCACCCGGAAGATTATCACCTGCTGCATAAGATGTCCCATTTACTGGATTACCAAATATGCCATCAGGCGACCATGCAACCATTACCGGGTTATCCCCGGAATTCTGCGTCCAGGCCAGGTTAATCTGCGCACTGCTAACTGCATTTGCTGAGAAACTCAGTGGATTGGCAACTCCTTCAATACAACTTATTGTAGCTGACCAACCCGGGAAATTAATGATGTTATTACTATGAAACACAAAAGTGAGTGAACCTGTCGGGTTATTTGCCGTAACAGTATCAGGAGAGTTACTGCCGCAATAGTTGCCAATTACAGGCGACAAGGTATTATTTCCGTTAAGAATCCGCAGGTAGTCGTTGGCACAGAACATTTGAGGCTCCAGGTTAAACGTATTGAAAATCACCTGCAAGCTATTCCCGGGAGTTCCCGGAACAAGTACCATGGTATAATCCAGATTATTGCCATAGTTCGCGGAGGCTCCACCCGGATCAAAGAAATCACCGGAACATACACTTAAGGTTTCAGAACTCATGTTAAATCCGGGATCGATCACATTGATATAATCGGTTTTTGTTTGTACAACTGTATCATTCAGCGTAAGCGATACTGTTTTAAGTCCGGTGGTATTATAGGTAACTACCTGAGGACCGGATGTAGTTGAGGTAGCCGGCAATGCCCCATCACCAAAATTCCATGCCCATGACCCAACATTGCAGGAAGATTCATCTGCAAATACTACGGAATTTCCAACTACAACGGTCGTAGCATTCACTGAAAAATCATCATTTACCGCATTCACAGAAACATACCCGGACTTGGTAAGTGTTATGCTTCCTCCACCATTGGTAGCAGTGAGAGAAACAGTATAGTTGCCATAGGCAGTAAATTGTACATGAGGATTTTGCGAAGTACTATCGGTCCCATCTATATATGTATAGGTTGATGGAGTTACCGACCAGGCCCATGCAAAGGGTGAACCTGTACTTTCATCCGCAAAAGCTACACTAGTATTAAGGCAAGGTTTGGTATTGCTCGATGCAAACTGAACTACAGGGGCAACAATACCAATGCTGAAAGCGGCAACCTTTGTCTTACGGCTGCCGCCGCTTCCAATGTATTGGGTTGTATACCAGAATGTGCCATCATCCAGCGGGTCGAGTGATATTTTTGAATAATCACCCCATCGGTTAGCCCCTGTCTGCGAATTTGCACCTTCAAAAATTGATTCTTCAGGATAATCGAGTGTACTATTGGCAAGTACATTGGCTGCCGCCGTTTGCCCGCAATACCGGATACTTGGATAGATAGTGCTGCTTGAGACAGAATATCCAAGACCTATATTTCCGCCTGCATTCATAGCAATACTGCCCATCCAGCGGTTGGCTGCGTCAGGCGCGTAGGTTGACTGTTGTCGCACAGTCCAGGCACCAGTAGTTTTTTCCAGCTCATACCAACGGATTCCCGCATGATTGGTGTTATCCACATCAACTGTATGACAACAGACCAAGGTTTGATGAGTACCAAAATTCCTGTACTGCGGCGTATTCATAATCACTTGCGGGATGGCGTCCACTTTTTGTGAAGTTCCGGGTTGAGTTATATTGTCCCAGTTATTGCCGAAATTGCTGTCGAACGGAGCAACTGCCAGCTGCTGAGTGCGGTTAAAAGTAGAAGATGCAGGGGTCGTCCAGTTTACTGCCAGTTCATAGATCCACAATTCATCACTGCCACCGCCAAAAGCATCGTCATTAAAAGCTATAAATAATCCCGGTGAACCGGCAGGAGCAAACGGACCATCATTATCCACTGGAGGTACGCACATGAAACCATCCACACTACTCGGCCGATATGCATTATTAAATCCTATCACCTGTGCGGTGCCCCCTATCAGCATCTGTTCTCTCTGAAACACATAAATATCATTTCCTGACGAATTATTGTCACCCATATAGTAACCATCGCTCCATATCCCAAATTTCGGGTAATCAGGCATTGAAGCTACCGGAAAAGAGTACTGGTGCCAGGTGCCTGTAGGATCGTTGGTCGATGAAACGGCCATCAGCATATAATTCTGACCTGAGTTTGGGATGGAAAATTCGGTCACCAACCAGCGGTCAGCCTGTTCGTCGTAGAGAATTACAGGGTCACCATCATTCCTGTTAGCGCCGGGTACACTACCAAAAAGCAAATTGAGAGCAGTCGGGCCAGCCAGTTTTACCCCGGCTTTATCGTAAATTGCATAGGTAGTATTAATGGTTTGCATGTAATGGTTCGGTCCCACGGCTCCATTGCAATCAGGAGGAAAGTAGGGTGAAGTCTGACCCTCGAAATTCACTGTTGGAAGTTTAGCAGATTTGGAATTATCTCCCATTGCTTTCTGCCACACCGCATCATTTCCTCTTGGCAAGGCCGTGGCAGCATAAGGATAACTTCGTACACCAAGGCCTTCATTGAATTCGCCATTTTCTCTAGCTTTACGGGCCATGGCGCGAAATTCGGCAGGGGTCATGGCAGGAATATCGCGAAGGGGTCTGCTTAATCCATAGTAAGTTCCTTTTGCGATGTCAGAAGGGTGCAGAGGGGTTGTCTGAGCATTCAGAACAATTGAAGTTGCAAGCAGGATGAGAATGAGTAAAATCGTTTTCATTGTTGATGATTGAGTTTTTAAAGATTGGTCAGCAATATTCGTCATTTAAGCTATAATTTGCAGCCGCTAAAGTACAAATTTGCAGGCACAAAGGAAGTGCATATGAATAAATGAGATTTCCGGGCCCGGTTATATTCTCAGGATAATAAAAATCTATACTTCCGGCATTTCAGGGTTATCTATATCAAACAGTTAATTCCCCAAATTGATCAATTGGATGAAAATAAAATCAGAATAGCTGACAACTTTGGCGGCTAATTTAAAGTAAAATGTGTTGTTATGAAAGTCATATCAGATCACGAAAGAGGGCATGTATTGACATTGCATTCAAACCTGGATGGAGTTCCGTAATCATATATGTTTTAAAATAAATAATATCATTGTATTTTTACCGGGAAGAAAACCCATCTGTTTTATGAAACCGTCTGATGTCTTTTTCAAATTCAATACCTGAGCCATTAATCTATAATTTCAGCCAGGCCAGGCAATGCCAAAACTTGCAAATTAAATTCCTAAAATCAATTGTATATGCACTCAACCAACAAATTCAAGGGTATTATTATTAGCCTTCTCGTCCTGGGCAGTATGCTCCTGCTGTCATCCTGTGCAAACAAGGAGATTGTAACTACCTGTCTTACAGGGCACAAATTCGGATTCTTAGGCGGGTTATTGCATGGCTTTATCGCACCTTTCGATCTGATTCTCATGCTCTTCCGCAATGATATATCGGTATATGCCTCTAACACCAACGGGGCATGGTATGCCCTCGGTTTCCTGATCGGAAGCGGCGGATGGGGATTCTTCGGGGGGAACAGGGCTTCTCGGAAGAGGAATTAGGGATTCGGAATTGTTGGTACTTTTCAGGTGCCGGGGCTTAGTGCATGGTGCTTATTGCTTAGTGCATGGTTTAGTGTGCTGAGCCGGATTTGTTGAAATCAGGCAGCCATAAACAGGATTACTATGTTATCAATGAAAAAGCCACTCTGAAGAATTTTCAAAGTGGCTTTTCAATAAAGGAAGACGGAAAGAAATAGGACTTATTTAGTTGATTCCATTGTTTTCATCTGCTCCATCGGGCTCATATCCGAATTCCAGGTTTCTATTTTAACTTTCAGCGAGCCATCCTTCTGTTTTTCCCAGACAGTAACGTATTTGCCATGATCATCCATAGGCTTATTCATTCCGGTCATACTCATGCTCATCTTATAAGTACCAACCTCAGTTACAAAGCTGCCGTTGGGGAATATCTTAAGAGTTGAGGTTTCAAAGGAGGTTGCTATCCACCCTGACTTCTTCATTTCTTCGTTTGATTTCCTGATGGCCGCTATTCCTTCGTGCATGGGTTCATTACTAGGCATTGAGATGGCATCATCTGTATATAGGCTCAGGCTTTTTTCGGTATTGCCTTCAAGCATGTATTTGGCCATCTCCTTGTTGATCTTTTCGATTCTTGCTTTCAGAGCCGCATCGGACTGAGCGAATGATCGATTTGCTGCGAACAGCAAAAGAATGATCAAACAGACAGTTGTTACAATTGTTCTTTTCATAAAAGTTGATTTTTAGGGGTTATGTAATTCTGATTATAAAACAGGAATAAATCTAAACAATCCAGATTGGTTTTTGATCATTCTACCCTTCAACTTATATCAGAAATTTAATAAAAGGTATTGAAAACCATCTTCAATATATAAGAAGACGTTTAAAAGAGTATTTTGAATTAAAAAGCTTTCAGGCAGCTTTCAGGAAATATTTTTTTTTGAAATAGAATGCAAGGTTAACAAGCCCGATCATTACCGGTACCTCAACTAAAGGCCCAATGACGGCGGCAAAGGCTTCGCCGGAGTTCATACCGAAAATGGCAATGGCTACTGCTATTGCAAGTTCAAAATTATTACTGGCAGCAGTAAACGAGAGGGTAACTGATTGTTCGTATGTGGCTCCTACCCTTCTGCTCATGAAAAATGAACCGACAAACATGATTACGAAATAAATTAACAGGGGGATGGCAATCCGAACCACATCAAACGGAATCTTCACAATGAATTCGCCTTTGAGCGAGAACATTACGAGGATGGTAAATAGCAATGCAATCGGGGTTACCGGGCTGATCCGGGGAATGAACTGCGAATGGTACCATTGCTTGCTTTTGACCCTGATGAGGATAAACCGTGTAAGAAAACCGGCAATAAATGGGATGCCAAGGTAAATAAATACACTTTTAGCAATCTGGCCGATAGTAATGTTCTCAACTGCATTGTTTGTAGGAATTCCAAACCATCCAGGAAGTATTGCAATAAATACATACGCATAAACCGAGAAGAACAGTACCTGAAAGACACTGTTGAAAGCCACAAGTCCGGCAGCATATTGGGCATCGCCTTTAGCCAGGTCGTTCCACACGATGACCATGGCAATGCAGCGTGCCAGCCCGATTATAATGATGCCATACATGTAAGGGAGGTTTGAATTGTTTTCGCCCGGGAATAACTTAAAAAACAGGATTGCAAGCACAAACATCAATACAGGCCCGATAATCCAGTTCTGTATTAATGAAAGTGTGAGGGCCTTGTAATTGCGGAACACATCTCCCAGTTCTTCATACCGTACTTTGGCCAGCGGCGGGTACATCATGAGGATCAGCCCTATGGCGATCGGGATGTTGGTAGTGCTTTCGGGCAAGGATTTCAGGGATTCCCAGAATCGTGCTACTGAAGGGAACAGATAACCTGAGAAAACGCCAATAAACATGGCCAGGAAAATCCATAAAGTCAGGTACCTGTCCAGGAATTTTAAGCGGGGTTGTGACGGCATTCTGTAATTGTATTAATGCGACAATGTATTAATTCGGCAATTCGGCAATTCAGCTATTCGGCAATTCGCAAAAAAATAATATAGGTGACTGTCTAAATTTTGCAATTAAATGAATTTGAGGAAGAAATTATTAATAAAAATGTTACTAAATAATGACATAAAATATTGACTATCAGTTGTTTGAATGAGTAATAATATGTAACTTTATGAAAACCAATCACATAAAGAGACATGAAAACTTATCCAACCAACCTTACTGATAGTCAATGGAAGGCAATATTAAGCATTCAGGGAGACAATAGAAAGCGAAAACACACTTTAAGAGAATTTTTTGATGCACTCTTCTATCTACTTAAAACGGGCTGTCAATGGCGTATGATCCCCTTACATTTTCCATCATGGAAGTTAGTTTACTACTATTTTACCAAATGGAAGAACGATGGGACAATTGAACTAATTCATGAAGTACTTCGAGATAAAACACGAAAGAATGCAGGGAGATATGAATCGCCAAGTGCTGGTATAATTGATAGCCAGAGTGTTAAGACTACAAGAATAGGTGGGCTGAGCAGAGGAATTGATGGAGGCAAAAAGGTTAAAGGCAGAAAGCGACATATTATTGTTGACACCATGGGGTTACTATTAGCGGTTGTAGTTCATGCAGCCAATGAACATGACATTAAATCAGATCCCATGGTGATAGCTGAACTCAGAGGCTGATTCTCCCGACTGGTGAAGATAATCGCTGATGGCGGCTATAGAGGGGAATTAATCGAAAGTACACGTAAAATCTATGGGTGGATTGTTGAGGTCGTAATCAGATCTGATTCAACTACAAAAATTGAAGTGCTGCCAAATCGATGGATTGTAGAAAGAACTTTCGCCTGGTTTGAAAGCTATAGGAGATTGAGCAAAGACTTTGAATTTCAAACTGAAACAAGCCAGACTATGATCCAACTCGCTATGATTAAATTAATGCTTAACAGAATCAGAAAATAAAATTTAGACAGTCTCTATATATTAATTACAATTTACATTTTTTGAGACCAAAGAAATAATAATTTTAGGAGTTACAATCAATTACATGGCATGTGATTAATTATGCAGAGTAACTCCGGAAATAAACATGGTAAAACTACCCTGAAGCAACCCCCTCAAAAGAGTAAAGGGATTCTTTCGGATATCAGGTATTTTTTCCTGAGTAACCCTGAAATAAAAACATTAGTCAGGTTTGAATTGGAAGAGGACAGGCAGCAATATGTTCAAAGTATTTTGCAGCGTACCGGGATAGGCGTTGACAAGTACAGGATGCTTAACATACACCGGATCGGGGTTGAAGCTCCGGCAAGTTACCTGTTCGAGGAATTGCTCCGATGGAATGGCGATTCAAGCTGCTGGCCCAATCACATAGCCAGGTTAACCCTCCTGGATGATGAACTTTCAAAAATCCGGGTTTCACTTTTTGGATTATCACGACATATTTTAGGTTTCAGAAACGGGCTTTTCGGGTTTCATTTCCTGCAGTTGTTCAATCTTGATGCTATCAAAATTCAACATTTCCCTGATCCGGCTGATCATGACAATGCCCGTTACCTCCTGTATAAATGCAGTGGAGGGTACCCGATCGGAATTTTCTCCATGTACGTACGCTCATCTATTCCGGAGCGGGGTGAAACGGAAATGTCACAGTTGTTTATCCTCGTAGGATTCAATTTTTATGGAAAAGAGTCCTTGTCGAAACTGACTATATTAAACAGGATTTGGGAAGGCATTCATAACAGGGTTACTATGAATATTGCAAACCGGCTTAAGCAACTTTCCGAATGGCATTTCGAGAAAATAAAAAACCCTTAATGATTCAACTATTATTACGGGCATAAAAAAACCCGCCGGTGGCGGAAAAAAAAGTGTGCGGATGAAGGGACTTCCACCTTAGTCGGATAAACTTCTCTTCCCTTCATCCAAACAAAAAAAACGCCTGCAATGCAGGCGAAAAAAAAATGTGCGGATGAAGGGACTCGAACCCACACGCCTTTCGGCACCAGATCCTAAGTCTGGCGCGGCTACCAATTACGCCACATCCGCAGGATACTTATAGAGTTGCAAAGATACAGGACTTTTTGATTCCTGCAAGTTGTCGTTTCATGCACTCTCCAGGTAAGGTAGTTCAAAATCAGGAATAGATTCCCTTTTTCTTATCCTTTTCTGACTATCGATATAGATAATCCATTTCAAGCACTTAAATACTTTGGCTCTTTAAGTACTTCAGGCACTTCAGGCACTTTTTTAGTTCAATATCGCTAAAACAGCTTCATAATCAGGTTCCTGTGCAATTTCCGGGACCAACTCATTATATACTACTTTACCGGTTTCGTCGAGTACAACCACGGCGCGGGCCATGAGTCCCTGTAAAGGACCATCAGTAAGCATAACACCGTATGCTTTGCCAAAATTGTTGCTGCGGAACTCCGATGCAGGGACCACATTTGCAATGCCTTCGGTAGTGCAGAAACGGCTATGTGCAAAAGGCAGGTCTTTCGAGATGCATACTACCGCTGTATTGGGAAGTTTCGCTGCTTCCACGTTGAACCGACGGACTGAAGCAGCACAAACGGCTGTATCGAGGCTGGGAAAAATGTTGAGGATCACGCGTTTCCCTTTAAAATCGGAAGATGTAACGTCAGAAAGATCATTTTTTACGAGTGAAAATTCAGGCGCCTGTGAGCCTACTTTTGGCAGTTCACCGATGGTGTGAATTGCATTTCCTTTTAATGTTACTGATGCCATAATAGATTTTGGATTTATTGTGTTTAGTATTGACAGATTTGAACTTCTTATTCTAAATTAATTCTTTTAGGTCTTGAATTCAGTTTTGGAAGAGAATTTAGGGATTTCTTTTTTGAGTCCTTAATAGCTTCATAAACAACCTGTTGAATCCGCGTGCGTGTTCCCAGTTTTACCAGTTTATTGTCTTCTGCATCGGGGTAAACCCGGTTGGAAAGAAAAACAAGGATCAGTTGCTCATCAGGATCGGCCCAGACATAAGTCCCGGTAAATCCTGTGTGCCCGTAACTCTGCGGGGATGCATCAGGGCAGGCTGGTCCCTCTTCTCCCGGGTTCTGCGGTTTGTCAAACCCGAGGCCCCGGCGGTTTCCAGGGAATTGTCGGGATGTAAACTCTGCAATGGTGGTACTATCCAGGTAATGCCTGCCACCATAGTTACCGTTCTGTAACAGCATCTGGAAAAGAACAGCCAGGTCCGTTGCATTACCAAACAA
>JANXXZ010000477.1 GCA_025350385.1 Bacteroidales bacterium | reverse complement strand
GGATCAGAAGGTTGCAGGTTTGAATCCTGCTGGGGTCACTACAGAAATAAGGCTTTCAGGCGTTCATGGCTTGGGAGCCTTTTTTGCTTATAAAACAACTTATGAAACAATTTACTTCAAACTGCCTTGTAAGGCACGATTTATACAGATAAATAAAAATGTTATTCTGAAAAAAACACTCTAAATATCCAGTCTCTGCCGATAAAAGTTGACCACCCCTTTCATTTTCATAATTTACTTGCTGAGAACAATTTACGTAGACGAAAATTGCGGCGAAAATTAATCGGCGAAAGGTGGTAAGTCAAGTCGGCATCTCTACTATAGTTCCTTTGCCTGTTCCGGTTGAAAGAAAAAGTTATTAGGACTATTTCATGTCTAAAAGAGGGTAGTAGCTTTTATAAAAAAGATTACCTTAGATTTGTAATCCGGGAATGTTATAAAAACCAATCGGTTTGTCTGAACAAGAATTTCGATTGAAAAGATGAAATTCACTGATTTATGAAAAGGTACTTCTAACTATGTTTCTCTCTATAGTAACCATACAACGTCTCGTATTCGTGGGTTTGTTCTGTGCAATTGTAAATGTCCAATCCCTTTATGGTGAAGGCACCAGGCAGCTGGAGCCGACCAATCCTTCAACAACAGCTAACCGCAGGACCCGCCTGATATTTGACCAGACCGTATCACAGCACAGAACACCTTTTGCAACTGTAAACTGTGCTGAAAAGTACAGATTGAATGTATATATCCAGGATACAGCTACAGAACAAATCTATTTAGGTTTTAATGACGGGGCCAATACCCTCTACTACCAGGTCAAGGACCCGGATGGAATGATTGTAAGCGGGTTTTCAATGGCCCAGGTCCCGGCTAGTGGCAATGGCTATATAACTACCTGGGAGCAGGCTTTTGCAGGACCCAAAATTGGCACAGTCAATCCGGCCGGGTATAATCCAAAGATATTAACCCCCGCAAAGACAGGAAATTATTATATCGAATTCGCCCCTTCACTCACTGGCGGCACTTTTGCCGGTAAGGATATGTTGTATTTTGATGTCAGTGTAGTTAACGGAATTTCCGTTATTAACGGTCGGTTATGGAGCAAAGCCTGGCAATTATCGGATGATGCAAGTGGTGACCTTGTTAAATCTTATCCGGCTAAGCTCTTTGTGTATTCTGATGACGGTATTGTTACCCAGTTAAACATTAATGAATGGAATGGCGGAACCTACACAGTATATTGCAATCAATGGGGGGTATCCAATACCGGCAATTGGGCTCAGGACCGTATGTCGGACAATGTCTGGCCGGGCAGCGACCTGCCGCAGTACAAAATATTTCTGAATAATCCTGATATAAACATTTTTCCCACCGGGGAATTCGGCCAGGTATGCGAGGTGAAAAGCCGGTCAAATTGTGATGGCTCTGTTAACATATTTGCCAGGGTTAATAAGCCGGGTTCATTAACCTTAAATATTGATGTCGCACCTGCAGGACCTGGTCCTGAAGATGTGGCCCTAAACAGTGCTGTAGCCGGTTCAGCAGCCTGCGATGTGTGGGATACCATTACCTGGAACGGGCTGGATGGAAACGGAAATCCTGCCATGGGAGGAACAACTGTCACTATTGATATTGACTACCTGAATGGTCTGACAAATCTTCCTCTCTGGGATGTAGAAGATAATGCTTCCGGGCTGATGGTAAATATAATTCGTCCGGCTCCGATGTTTAGTACTAAACTGCCTATTTACTGGGATGATTCCCAACTGCCGGGCGGCACCATCAACGATCTCACGGGTTGTATCTACCCTACAAGCATAACGGTAAACGGTTGCCATCCCTGGGTCAGCCAGAATGAAAACATGATCAATACCTGGTGGTATTTTTCGGAGGGGACAAACGGATTAACCGTTGATGTGATCAGAAATCCAGAGGTAGATTTCAGCTTTGAAAATAACTGCCTGGGATCAGCTACTGCGTTCACTGATCAGAGTTTAGTTCCGGGAGGTTATCCTGTTGCGTGGAACTGGACTTTTGATATTTTCGGAGATACCTCAAATATCCAGAACCCGACTTATACTTACACAGATCCGGGCACGCATAATGTCCTCATTCGCGTTTATTCAAACAATGGATGTATGGGGCTGAAAAACAAACCTGTCCTGATAAATCTTTCACCTGTAGCAAATGCTGGGGATGACAAATTGATCCCTTATGGAACTTTTACCACCTTGCAGGGCATAGCTTCCGGCGGGGCAGGTCCGTTTTCCTATCATTGGGAACCGGCTAATCTTCTCCTGGATCCCGATGTAATAAGTCCTACCACGGTAGCAATTTTCTCAACGACTGATTTTACTCTTACTGTCACTGATATGGTTAACGGTTGCCAGATGGTGGATGTAATGACCTTAACTGTTACAGGCGGACCTTTGGGCGTTAATTTGACAGCAGAGCCTGATGCAGTATGTCCCGGAGCAACCACTACTATTAACTCACAGGTTGGAGGCGGATCAGGTACTTATACCTACTCCTGGACATCAGATCCGGCCGGTTTCACTTCCACCCTCGAAGATGTCACTGTTCAGCCCGGGGTGACAACAACCTACTCAGTTGAAGTTAATGATGGTTTCAGTATTCTGACACGTAGTATCGTCATAACTGTATATTCTAATCCGATAGTGTCTGCAGGACCCGATCTCACAATTCCTCACGGGACAAGCACTGCGCTGAACGGCAATGCCAGTGGTGGAATTCCGCCTTATGCTTTCAGCTGGAGCCCTGCCAGCCTGGTAACCAATCCTTATCAGAACCCTGCCACAACTGTGAACCTTATAAGTTCAACCACTTTTACATTGACAGTAGTGGATGGTCATGGCTGCACTGCATCCGGTGATGTGCTGGTATCGATTAGCGGGGGCCCGCTCCAGGTAACTCCACAGGCTGGTGAATCCCCAATCTGTCTTGGTGAATCGACAACTTTATATCCTTTATCTTCAGGAGGTTCAGGCAATTATGCTTATACCTGGAGTGTCGGCGGCAACGTGCTGACGCATGAGATCAATCCTGTTGTGATGCCTACGACCACCACTACATATTACCTGGTTATCGATGATGGGTTTAATCAAAGCCAGGGTGATGTTACCGTAACTGTAAATCCACTCCCTGCTATTCATCTTATCCCTCCCGGCGCCCATGTCATAAGTAGTGATACTATCCTGGCCTGTGTTTTTGATACGTTGACAATCAGTGCTTTGAACACTAATTGTACCTATCAGTGGTCAAATGGAGCAATCACGCCCGACATTATCTCTGCTACAACCGGACTTGGATTTGATATGCTGACGTACTCTGTTGACGTGAGCAATTCACTTACAGGCTGCTCCAATACTGCCTCAATAACCGTCATGTTCACTTATGTGGAATGCAGTTATGGAGTGCCTGAAAATGCTGAATCATCAGGCGTACTGGTCTTCCCTAATCCCGGGAACGGGTTGATGACATGTATCCTCCGGAATGTCACGGGGCGTTTACAG
>JANXXZ010000449.1 GCA_025350385.1 Bacteroidales bacterium | reverse complement strand
ATTGCCTGAACCTTCAAATTATCCCACTTCACTAAACGGCAAAGGAGCGGGGTCAAACATCCAGCTTTCCTGGACTGATGCCACAGGTACTCAGGTACCGACAGGATATTTAATAAAAATATCAACGACTGATAATATCACAGCACCTGTTGACGGAACTTTTACGAGTGATGACCTTGACCTTTCTGATGGCTCGGGAGCAAAAAATATTTTCCAGGGAATACAGAAGTACACATTCTCAAATCTTAATTTTGCAACTACCTATTACGTAAAAGTATTTTCTTATACAAATTCAGGAACTCTGGTCGATTATAAAACTGATGGGACAGTTCCCGCAACCAATGCTATTTCACAAGCTTTACTTTACAAACAAGACTTTGAAACCGGTTTGTTGGCACCATGGACAGAATATAGTGTTCTTGGCGAGCAAAAATGGGTTACTGATACCATCGCCAACGCTATTTTCGCAAAAATGACCGGATACGTTAGCGCTACTTCAACAGTTGCCAATGAAGACTGGCTGATATCTCCTTCCATGGTAATACCCGGTGGCAGTTCACCCAAATTCGAGTTTTATTCAGCCATGAGCTATGGCACCGGTTCTTCCGGAATTGCAGTCTATGTATCGACAGACTTTAGCAGTGGTAATCCTTCAACCAGCGGTACATGGACAGATCTTTCTTCACAGGCTGTTTTCTCAGCCGGAGCATGGGCATGGACATCATCTGGTTTCCTTGATCTCTCAGCCTATACCGGTACCAATGTGCATGTAGCTTTCAAGTATACCTGTGATGCTGTAAACGCTCCCACCTGGGAAATTGACAACGTTTTTGTTACCAACAATTCTGGTGTAGGGTTCGCAGATAATTCGCCATCAACCAATAAGACAACCATTTATCCAAACCCCTGTAAAGACTGGTTTAAAGCCTGTTTTCCTACAAATGATAGTTATCGCTTATGCATTTTTACTAACCAGGGAACTTTACTCCTGGAAAAAGAAGGATGCCAACCAGGAACGCGGATTGACGTAAGCAAGATGCATACCGGCTCTTATCTTGTATTAGTAGAAAACCTAAACACCCATTCAAAAGAAATGCATAAGCTGATTGTAAAATAACATCAGGCAAATTCTCATAAAAGCAGCCACCTACGGCTGCTTTTTTTGTTTTGACATAATAAAAAGCGTTGGTTATTTGTTATATTTTTGAGGATCGTTAGTTCCAAAATATGAGAAGAGTTTTTTATATTGCTTTACTATTAGTGAACCTGGTAAGTTTCGCAGGAGCTCAGGCACCTCAGCCATTGCGAATGGAAATACCTGTGCGTTCAGGTTCCAGCCCCGTGAATTATATCTCATTCGGAGAAAAAGGGATTTGTATGTTCTATCCTACGAGCAACGACGGTGGGAAAGACAGTATTAGCTGGTCTTTCGTAATGATAGATAAGAACCTGAAAGAAGTCTGGCGAAAATTGATCCCGCTGCACGAAGATGTTAATTATCTCAAGGGATTCGGCCGTAATAATGTTATTTACCTTCTTTTCCACGATACCCAGCGAAAAACAGAAGAAAATATTTCAGTATTCTTTATTTATCCGGCTAAACAGATAATTACGGAACACAGGAGTTCAATACCGGAAAAAGCGGAAGTCGTAGATTTTGAGATCTTTAATGAATTTGCGCTTATCGGATATAACCAGCGAAAAGGAAAGCCCGGATTAATCGGGTTTTCGTTAATAACCGGGGAAAAGAGAAATTTTGACATCGTCGACAAAAATGATGCTCTTTTGCTTGATGTTACTGCTGATACTATTCATCAGGATATTTATGCAGTATACAAAACACAGCCCAGTTCAAGTCGTAATGTTCTCATGGTGAATGTCTATAATAGTTCTTCAGCCCTTCGGCGGTCAATATCATTCAGCAACCAACAGGAAAAAAAGATCATTAACTCCGCCCAGTTTATCCCTACCGGTAATGGGAGAGGATTTGTTGCCGGAAGTTATGGTTACGGCAACAGGAACAAACGCAATTATGATTATTACAACGATTATTACAACTATTACTATTATGACAGCTTTTTCAGAAGGCAGTCGACATATGATGCCAACCAGGATAATACGCCGGTTTCTGATGGCTATTACTCAGCAAGCGTATCCGATTCATCGACCGGGAAAGTACAATATTACAGTTTTATTGATTTCGCCAATGTGTATAAATACATCAACGATCCTGAAGCAATCCGATCCAGGCGAAAAGCTGAAAAAATAAATAAAAATGAATCGGCTGAAAGTTCAGGAAGCGACCGCGAATACTCATTCAATTTTCGATTGCTCATGCATCCGTTGATTGCTGCCAGTGGTTCGTATATCCTGATGGCTGAAGCATACTCTCCCGAGTATCATACTATGACACAAATGGTATATGATTATTATGGCAGGGCAATACCTTCCTCCTATTCAGTTTTCGACGGCTTCAGGTATACCAATGCCTTTGTAGCAGGCTTTGATTCATCGGGAATGCTGGCATGGAGTAATGGCATGGAAATGCGCGATATCCTTACAACTTATCTGAATAAGCGAATGAATCTCTATCCTGATAATGATGAGATATTACTTTTTTATAATGCCAATGGTAAAATAGCCTATAAAACCATTAAAGGAACCACTGTTGTTGATAATACTTCTTTTACTTCCATTGCGCCAAAACGGTCGACCGATCAGTTTGTAAGTGAATACCTGGGATCAGCTGAATATTGGTATGGCGATTATTTTCTAGCCAGCGGTTATGAGTTATTGCGGAATAATTACCTGGATGAAAACAAACGCAATGTGTTTTACCTTATTAAACTAGCATTCAGGTAATTCAAAACGTTAAATTCAACATAAGTCGACCGTTTCCATTTCTATTATGATGAATCACAGCAATTTAAAATTAGACTCCTGATTGATCCATGATAAAAATAATCGCTTTCATAAGCTCCTGATAAACACTTTAATGTGACGAAGATCTTTCAACAGAAGTTGGATGCTTATAAAACAGTCAACTCAAAAAGAAGATCATCCAGGTTATACCAACTGATCTTTTTCGTATGTGGAAGTGTGAAAAATCGACAATTTAAGATATATCGAAATGGCCATCTTAAATCATAACAAACCATTATTCAGCCTGTTCAGACATCAACTGAACCATATTCCATAATACAATACCCGCTGTTATAGAAACGTTCAAGGAATGTTTAGTCCCGAATTGAGGTATTTCTATACAACCATCCAAGAGGTTCATAACCTCATCACTCACTCCCAGGACTTCATTTCCGAAAACCAGGGCAATTTTTTCACCCGCTTGGGGTAAAAACTGCTCAAGGGCAATACTATTCTCAGCCTGTTCGATGGCTATAATCCTATAACCTTCTGATTTGAGCTTTTTAACAGCATCAGCAGCATGCTCCACATATTGCCATTGCATTGATTCGGTAGCCCCCAGGGCTGTTTTATGGATTTCACGGTTAGGTGGCGTGGCGGTTATACCGCAAAGTACAAGTTCCTGAACCCGAAAGGCATCTGCAGTACGAAAGATAGAACCTATATTATGCTGGCTACGGATATTATCCAGGATGCATACCAAGGGAAGTTTCTGAAGTTCTTTAAATTTTTCAACACTTACCCGGTTGAGTTCATCCATCTGTAATTTGCGCATACTTTGAGTCTTTCAGGTCTGCAAAATTAGGAATTATCAAAAGCTGGTGCTGATTTATTGTCAGTTTCATTTGTTGAAAGCGTTTTTTAGAAAAAATACGGAAAGGTGAAAGGGAG
>JANXXZ010000421.1 GCA_025350385.1 Bacteroidales bacterium | reverse complement strand
ATAAGCCTTTTCGCAGGGATGACAACACCGATAAGCCTTTCAGCCGTGAACGGGAAGAAGGCGGGACTGACCGTCCTTTCAAAAGTGAAGACCGCCCGGATAAGCCTTTTCGAAGGGATGACAACGCCGAAAAGCCCTTCAGCCGCGAAAGAAGAGAAGGCGGGAATGACCGCCCTTTCGAACGTGAAGACCGCCCGAATAAGCCTTTTCGCAGGGATGACAACACCGATAAGCCTTTCAAACGTGAAAGAAAAGAAAGCGGGAATGACCGCCCTTTCAAACGTGAGGATCGCCCGGATAAGCCTGCCCGAAGGGACGATGGGACTTCCAAATATCCACCGAAAAAAGACAAAAACGATAAAACCACCGGCCGGGAATACAAGCCTGCCACCATTATCGAAGAGTACCTTCCGCAGAACCGTTTCAATAAACCGGAGAAAACCTACCGCCGGGAAGATGGAAAGGCTAATGTAGGAAAGCCCTCAGGTGATGCTGAAAAACCGATAAAAATTCCAAGGCCAAGGAAGCCGAGGAAGGATGAGGAGTAAAAGTTAGATTTTACGATCGTATCATTTTTTATTACTTTCGGTCAAGCCTAACCGCATTTATTAATCCATGCGTAAAACCCTGTTTGTAAACGTATTACTGCCGTTGCCGGTGCCCGGTTTGTTTACCTACCGTGTTCCGTTCGACCTGAATGATGCCGTTGTTGTTGGTAAACGGGTAGTGGTGCAGTTCGGGGCAAAGAAAATATATACCGCTTTAATTCACGGAATTACCGGGAAAGTCCCGGCAGTTCAGACCAAATATATTCTTTCGGTTCTTGATCTCAAACCGGTGGTAAATGAATTCCAGTTCCGTTTCTGGGAATGGATTGCCTCCTATTACTGCTGCCACCTGGGTGAAGTGATGAATGCGGCTTTGCCGTCAGCGCTTAAACTGGCCAGCGAATCGAGGATCATGCTCAATCCCGATGCAGTGATTGACCCGGGAACCTTGTCGGAAAAGGAATACCTGCTTATAACAGCTCTGCAGGAGACTGGCAAATTATCGCTCACCGATGCTTCCCGCACCATTGAACTGATAAAGATTATCCCCTTAATACATACACTGATTGAAAAAGGGTATGTTCTTACCGAAGAAGAAATTGGCGAGAAATTCAGACCTAAATCGGAATCGTACATCAGGTTGGCACAGGAATATACAGGCGAAAAAGAACTAAACACTATTTATAACCAACTGGAGAAAAAGGCACCCAAGCAACTGGAACTCCTGATTGAATATGTACAATTGTCGCAATGTCTCTCGGGTCCGGCTGCGGAAGTCACACGGGCGGCCTTGTTCCAGCGGGTGAATGAAGCGCCGTCAAAACTAAAGTCTCTTCTTAAGAAAGGCGTTTTCGAGCAATACGAAAAGCAGGTAAGCCGGCTGAAACACGGGGAAGCAACTTCAAGTGCCGGCGCTATCGAACTGATGGAAGGCCAGACCCTGGCGCTGGCTAAGATCAGGGAGGAATTCGAAACTAAAAATGTTGTATTGCTGCATGGGGTGACTTCAAGCGGCAAAACGGAATTATATATCAAACTCATCCGCGAAACCCTGGATGCCGGCCGCCAGGTGCTTTACCTCCTGCCCGAAATAGCGCTGACCGCACAGATTATCAATCGCCTGCAAAAATTCTTTGGTAAAGAGGTTGGAATATACCATTCGCGTTATGATGAAAACGAAAGGGTTGAAATCTGGCAACGGGTTGAAAACTATTCATCCGATCCTTCCCGGCTTGAAAATTCTGAACTACATGAATCTTACCAGGTAATCCTCGGCGCCCGTTCGGCCTTGTTTTTACCCTTCAGCAACCTGGGACTGATTATCGTGGACGAAGAACATGACAGTTCCTACAAGCAGTATGATCCCGCTCCCCGCTACAATGCCCGCGATTCAGCAATTTTCCTGGCATCGCTGCATAAGGCAAAAGTGCTGCTTGGCTCAGCCACACCCTGTATTGAAACCTTTTATAATGCCAAGATTAACAAGTACGGGATGGCCGGGATACCGGACCGTTTCGGCGGAGTATTGATGCCCGCCATCGAGGTTGTGAACCTCCGCGAGGAACATAAGCGAAAACGGATGAAATCCATCTTCTCATTGCAGTTACTCGAAAGTATTGAAGCCGCATTGGCTCTTGGTGAACAGGTTATCCTGTTCCAGAACCGGCGGGGATTTTCGCTGCATATCGACTGCGATAACTGTAATTGGGTTCCTCAATGCATCCAGTGTGATGTTTCGCTGGTGTATCATAAAAAACAAAACCTGCTGCGATGTCACTATTGTGGTTATTCAACCAGCGTTCCCGATAAATGCCCAGATTGTGGCTACACCGGCCTGAAGATGAAAGGATTCGGAACCGAGAAAATTGAGGAAGAGCTCTCCATTTTCTTTCCCAATGCCCGCATTGCCCGCCTGGACCTGGACTCAACCCGGGCAAAAAACTCACTGCAACGAATCATTGCCGACTTTGAAGACCGCAGGATTGACATCCTGGCAGGCACTCAAATGGTGACAAAGGGATTGGATTTTGACAATGTAAGCCTCGTGGGAATCCTGAACGCGGATAGCCTCCTCTCCTACCCTGACTTCCGTTCTTATGAGCGAAGCTACCAGCTCATGGCCCAGGTGGCGGGTCGGGCCGGACGAAGCAGTAAGCAGGGGAAAGTGCTCATCCAGGCTTTCAATCCAGGGCATGAAATCATCAAATTTGTTATTGACAATAATTACGTGGGCATGTTCGAAAGCCAGCTGGCTGAGCGCAAACGCTATAACTATCCACCTTTCAACCGCCTGATCCAGGTAACATTGAAGCATGCCCAATCGGAGTTGCTGAACGAAGCCGCGGCTGAACTGGCAAAAACCCTAAGGAAAAAATTCGGGAAACGGGTTCTCGGTCCCGAATTCCCTCAGGTAACCCGGATCAAGAATCTCTTCCTGAAAAATATCTTAATCAAACTCGAACAGGGCGTGAATCTGTCAAAGGTTAAAGAAGAAATCCTTTCAGATGTCGATAAGTTGCACTCAATAAGGGTTTTCAGCCAGGTAAGGGTGATATTGAATGTGGACCCGGTGTGAGGTTTCAACAGGTTAGGACGATTTATTTTCGCGCGAAGGCGCAAAGGTGCAAAGAAGGGAATCGTTGAAATTTGTAAGTCTTACAAAATTTGAAATTGGAAGAGTAAAAAGTAAAAATTCAAAGGGCTAAATAATGCCGGGTTTAATCATTCTTTTTCAGAATCAGGTAGCCCTTGTAGTTCTTAAAGAGATGGAAATACGGATTTGGATTTATAGTGCCCCTGGCAAATAAAGGGTCATCAGTCGCTTGTTTATCTTTGTCAAGAATTATGTACTTTACCCCCAGGTCAGCAGCCAGTTTTAATGCGGTTAATTGGGTGAGCCTGATATTATTCACATCCTGATAATATTCCCAGACATGGTAGGAAAGGATCGGCCGGTTTTCAATTTCGTTGAATACAAACCGGTCTGGGGCCAGGACTTTGGTCCCCGGATCAGTAATTACTTCAGATAACTGGTGATGGATGGCCGGGTAATCATCATTCTGGCGGAAGATATCGGCAAACCGCACTCCTACCAGCACAAGCTGCGAAATAAGCGCCAGGGTAAGAAACGCTTTTGCAAACGGTTTTTCAGTATTAGCAATGGAAATAATGGCAATGGCAGCAATAAGCGCCATGAACGGGTAATAGTAAATGAGAAACCGTTCGGCAATATGGCTGCCGGTCAGGTTTAACGACAGGATCAATGATATGGTATAAATTACCAATGTCCTGTATTTCGAATAAAGGGTTCTGAACTTATAAATCAGTGTAAAAAAGAAAATGACAGAGAAAGCGATTACTTTATCGCTCCAGAAGAAACGCTGCTGTTCATTAACCAGATTAAATGCCTTCCGGGAGAGGAAACTGACCAGGTGGTTATCAAAATAGGTCTGACCCAGTTTAAGGGTAGGCCAGTTTTCGAGCTGGAATTTAAAAACCCGGAAACTATCCCCTTGCCACAGGTCAAAGGTATATAACATGCAGGTTAAAAAGGTGATCAGTGTAAAGATTCCCAGAGCTTTATATTTCCGGGAAATCAACAACAACACAAATCCTGAAATCCCGAAAATCATAGCATTCAGGTGCGTGAAAAATGCCAGTCCGGCTAGAATTGCAGAAAATATAAGCCATTTTGTTTTGCCCGATTGCAGGAAAAGCTCAAGGGTGAAATAGCTGAGAAACCCAAAAAACATGGCAAGTATTTCAGGTCGGTAGGTAAAACCCAGGTGAACCATCAACGGGTTCACAAAGACCAGGAATGCAGCAAGGATGAAATGTTCTTTCCGGTAAATACCCTGGAATCTCTTTGTAAACAGGTAAAGGCAATAAAAAAAAGAGAGGTAGAAAAACAGTGTGATTAATTTGAGGTAGTAGACTGACCAGCCAAAAAGTTTGATAATTAAGGCCCCAAGGAGAATATTCAGCTTGTGGTACACCATGAGCTTATTTTCAAAGCCCAGTATTCCTTCCATCGATTTTGTTTTGACCACCCCTTCCTTTGCCAGCCAGTAAGCTTCTTCACCATGCCAGCAATCATCTATATAAATAAACCGATGCCACATACTGAAGGCAAACACAATCCCTGTCGCCATTAAAAGCAACACCAGAACCTTATTGCTGAATACAAACCGGAAAATTCTGTTCATAGCAAACAGGGCTAACCATCAAAGCATGAAAGGATAAGATCTTTGGAAATGCTAGAACAATCCATGCAAATCAGCCTGTACCCGTTCAATGATCTTTCCGAGATCTTCCGGGTTATCCTGGAAGTTAATATTATCGACATCAAAAATCAGCAGTTTCCCTTCGGTATAGCCATTGATCCAGTTTTCGTAGCGTTCGCTCAAACTCTTCAGATAATCGAGGCGGATGGATGCCTCATATTCACGTCCTCTTTTCTGAATGTTCCTTACCAATGTAGGGACTTCAGCCCGCAGGTATATGAGCAGGTCAGGCGGCTGAAGGAATGACGACATCAGTTCAAACAACGATTTATAATTATCGAAATCGCGGCTGGTCATAAGATTCATATCATGCAGGTTAGGCGCGAATATAAAGGCATCTTCGTATATAGTGCGGTCCTGTATAACATTCTTACCGCTTTTACGGATATCTACAATCTGCCGGAACCGGCTATTGAGAAAATAGATCTGCAGGTTGAATGACCAGCGCTGCATATCTTCGTAAAAACTTGATAAATAAGGATTTGTATCAACATCTTCAAAATGGGCCTGCCATCCGAAATTTTTAGCTAATAAAGCTGAAAGGGTGGTTTTTCCCGATCCGATGTTTCCTGCTATGGCTATGTGCATGGGGTTGTTGTTTGGAGGCTCTGTGGTTGTTGGAGGATTTGTTATTCGTTATTTGTTATTTGTTATTCGTTATTCGTTATTCAATTTTCAACTTTCAATTTTCACTCCCAACCATCGCTACCATAAGGATTTCTTCCACGTACTTGCGGTCATTTGAGAGACGTGGCACCTTTTGCTGTCCACCCAGTTTTCCCTTTTCGCGTAACCATTTATAAAAAGTACCTTCCGGCATTGCTTTAACAATAGGTGTTTTTAAAATCATATTATGGTAACGCTTGGCTTCATAATCGGAATTCAGTGCTTTCAGCGCATTATCCAGGGTCTCCGTGAAATAGCCCAGGTTCTCAGGCGCCGTTTCAAATTCGATCAGCCATTCGTGGGCAGCCTGGTGGTTTTCATCCAGAAATACCGGTGCTGCTGTATAATCCCGGATCATGGCATTTGATTTCTCGCAGGCTATGGACAGGGCCTTATCTGCATTTTCAACGATCAGTTCTTCACCAAACGCGTTAATAAAGTTACGGGTTCGTCCGGTAATTTTAATCCTGTAAGGATCAAGTGAAGTAAATACCAGGGTGTCACCAATCAGGTATCGCCACAACCCGGCATTGGTACTGATAATCATTGCGTAATTCACACCTGCTTCAACCTGGTGAAGGTTGAGGGTTTTCGGATGACTGTTGCCCAATTCGCTGAGCGGCATGAACTCGTAAAAAATACCGTAATCGAGCATCAGGAGCATATCGTCGCCATCGAGGCGGTCCTGTATCCCAAAAAAGCCTTCGCTCGCGTTGTAGGTTTCCAGGTAATGCATACCCGGCGGACAAATCCGCCTGTATTGTTCTTTGTAAGGCACGAAGCTTACCCCACCATGAACAAAAAGTTCAAGATTAGGCCATACTTCGCTGATATTGCCTTTACCGGTAATGTCCATGACCCGGTTAAGCAGAATAAGCATCCATGAAGGAACCCCAGTAATATTCGTTACGTCTTCATCTTTTGTAATCTGGGCTATCCTTTCAAGTTTTGATTCCCATTCATCCATGAGGGCCACACTCAGGTCAGGAGTGCGGATGAGTTGAATCCAGAAGGGAAGGTTTTCTATTAGAATGGCGGACACATCACCATGATAGGTATCAGCCTGAGCATCGTCGAGGTTAAAACTGCCCCCGAGTCCGAGCAATTTCCCGCTGAATATCCGGGTAGTCGGATTATTATTGCAATAAAGTGACAGCAGGTCCTTGCCGCCTTTGAAATGGCATTCTTCAAGTGCCTCTTCGGTAACCGGGATAAATTTGCTTTTATCGTTGGTAGTGCCCGAACTTTTAGCGAACCATTTCACATCCGAAGGCCACAAAATATTCTGTTCACCTTTGCGAAGCCGGTCAATGTATGGTTTCAGATCATTGTATTCGCTCACAGGAACCCTGTTGCGGAAATCGGACTCTGTGCGGATGGAACGGTAATCGTATTTTTTGCCCCATTCAGTATCGCGGGCTTCACTCACCAGTTTTTCGAACCATTCTTCCTGCACTTCGTGCGGGTACTTCATGAATAGCTCAATCTGATGGATTCGTTTTCGTATAAACCACGATATGACAGAGTTGAGGAATGGCATTTTTAAATAGTTGGAAATCCAAACTTACGCAAAAAAAGTTTCCGATCAGTCGGTATGGGAAGTGACGCTGAAAATATATCGCTTTTCCTTAAGAGATCGATTGTTTTTAACCGGGACGGGAGGGGCGTGGAGCGAGGGACGTGGGACGTGGGACGTGGGACGTGGGATGTGGGACATGGGACGTGGGATGTGGGACGTGGGATGTGGGACGTGGGACGTGGGACGTGGGACGAGTGGGTGAGAT
>JANXXZ010000397.1 GCA_025350385.1 Bacteroidales bacterium | reverse complement strand
TGTTTCGGCATTCTGCGTCTTAACCTCAGGGCAAATGGCAAAACAAAACAGAAACAGGAGGAACGGAATACTCCGGGAGGCAATTAAAGAACGATGCTTGATCATAAACATTTGTTTTTAGATGGTTTGTTTACGCAGACTATGAAGTCCGAAAAAGAATATGAAGGCGAAACAGATCAGAGGAATAATAAATCCCAGAGCCATTCCGGTATGGTCAGCGATCATACCCATCAGAGGAGGACAAAAAGCTCCGCCGGCTACTGCCATAACAAGGAAGGAAGAACCTTTCTTTGTCAGGGCTCCAAGATCCCGGATCCCGATGGCAAATATTGTCGGAAACATTATCGACATAAAAAAATAACAGCAGAATAATGCCACCACTGAAATCGTTCCGAGGCCAAGTACAACGAGAAGGATCAACCCTGTATTGATAAGCCCGTAAATACTCAGCAGTTTGCCTGGTGCAACAAAGCTGAGCAGCCAGGAACCGGATAATCTTCCAATCCAGAATAACCCCATTCCCCCAAAGGCAAGAATTAGAGAAGCTGCCTGTTCAGGATTTTTAGGCATGAACATTGCTCCAAAGGCACCCAGGCTATTCATTATATTTACTACAGGATTCTGCACATTGGGAAGCTCTTCTGTTACATAATTGATAAAAAAGGAATTCACACCGGTCTGTGCGGCTACATAAAGCAGCTGAGCCAGTACTGCGAGCATAAAAAACTTATTCTTAAACAGAAGACGTATCGGAGGATTCTCCTCTGCTCCAGCAACATTCTCCTCCTTAATCTCAGGAAGATGTGTGAAGAAAAAGGCTACTGCCACAAGAAGAACTGCCGTACCAATTATCATATAAGGTGTCAGAAGCGAATCAAATTTACCGGCTCCCTCCACATCAGATGCCCCAAAGATCAGAAGACCACCGATAAGAGGGCCAAGAATCCAGCCAAGACCATTGAATGACTGGGCAAAATTAATTCTCTGTGAGGCAGATTCTTTTGGCCCAAGTACTGTAGTATATGGATTGGCTGCTGTCTCAAGACATGTTAATCCGCAGGCAATCACAAATAGTGCTATAAGGAAAGGCCAGAAAGATCCCAGTTTGGCAACCGGATAAAACATGAATGCACCAGCAGCGAAAAGTGAGAGTCCAAATATTATCCCCCGTTTGTATCCGAATCTTTTCATTATCATTCCGGCGGGAACCGCCATGACAAGATATCCGATATAAAGCGAAAACTGGACGAAGCCAGATTGAGCCTTTGAAATATGAAGAATATTCTGAAAATGCTTATTTAGAACATCAAGTAAGCCATGCGCAAATCCCCATAAAAGGAATAAGCTGGTTACGAGCATAAAGGGTATCAGATAGTTAGTACCATCCTGACCTCTCAGAAAGGCAGCTTTTTTTATTTTGGTCGTCATTTCTTTAAGATATCTGGTTTAAACGCCTCATTTACTTCTGATAAGCTTATATTGAAGAGTTTTTCTGTGATAAGACTTAGTTTTTCCTCATTGCCTGTTATATGAAAAATTCTTTGCAGGTGGGTGACCCTGCTCCCTGCTGTCAGAAATGCTGCAGGAGAGGAGCTTTCTATTTCATAAAAAGGTCCCATAATACTTCCGTCGGCAACAGGGCCATCATTATATGAGTTGACAACATCACCATTAAAAGGGAACGCCTGATCACCCCATTTGGAGTTCACATATTTTGAGGGCTTCTCAGGTGCAGAATACCAGAGTAAGGTCAAAACCTTCTTATCAGGGTCATAGCTGCCGCAGTAGGGAAGTGCACCAAGAGGCGAAATACCGATCTTGCTCCTGAATTTTCCATCGGTTTTGAAAAACAGTTTCCCTTCCTTTATTATAAGACGGTCGGCTGGTACTTTTCCAAAATAATCGTCATTGACAATTCTTCCGGATATCTGTTCATCAACCTTCTTAAACGGAATGAAGACCACGCCTCTGGGCGATGGATTGAACATTGCAAGCATCCAGAGAGATAATGCTCCCGTCTGTTCTGTCCATGAAGATAATCCTCTGTTTATCAGGCTGTTTTCAGATTCATATGCTACAAATGCCAATGAAGAGTCGATTGGCATCTCAAGAGCGAGCTCAGCGTCATGAGAAGTCAAAAGCCTGACCGTTCTTTCAATTCCGATTTCGAGTTTTGTCCCTGAAGCATTTAACAGTGCAAAATCTTTGCGGAAACTTACTTTATCCTTAGACTGAGCAACCACATCAAATGGTTTGGTATCGAGTTCCCCCGGAACCACCCAGTTTGCAAAAACCTGCTCAACCCCTTGTTTGAAATAGATTGAAAATGGTCCGCCTTCGGGTCCGAGCCAGAGGCGTTCCTCTCCGCCATATGGATTAAACTGGCTGCTGATCACATCTGATTCTATCAACTTGTAATTGATCCATCCGAAACTTAAGCCATCATTTCCTCCCACACTGCTTGTCATGACCCTTCCCTGGTAGTCCGGAATGATGAGTACAGATGCTTTTGACACTTCATCTTTTAATTCGATAGTTTTGATATTCTTGTCTTTAAAAAAAGCAACATCGGAGCCATAGGTCCCTTTTTGAATAATGGTTATCATCTTTTTGGAATTATTATTTCCGGTGGATGAACAGGCCGACAGAAAAACGGACAAAACAAATATCGCTGCCCATCTGTACTTTTCATTGATTGTTATTTTCATCTCTACCAGTTATTTGTAATTATCATGAATAGATTGGTCCGTATTTTTCACAAGCCCTGAAATCTGATCCTTCATCATCCATACCGAATGATGCCCAGGAGGCAGGTCTGAATATTTTCTCCTCGTCAACATTATGCATACAGACAGGAATCCGAAGAACAGAAGCAAGAGTTATTAGGTCAGCCCCTATGTGTCCGTATGATATTGCACCATGGTTGGCTCCCCATTTGCCCATGACCGAATAGACGTTTTTGAAGGGACCTTTTCCTGTCAGACGTGGGACAAACCATGTAGTAGGCCAGGTAGGATCGGTGCGTTTATCCAGAACGCTATGAATATTTTCAGGAAGTACAACTGTCCATCCTTCGGCAAGCTGAAGGACCGGACCAACCCCTTTAACCAGATTAATGCGGCACATAGTGACAGGCATCTCACCATCGGTTTTGAATTGGGATGAATAACCTCCTCCCCTGAAATACTCCTTGTTGCCCGGACACCACTCTGTTTTTTTAAGACATTTATCCACCTCATCAGCAGAAATATCCCAGAAAGGTTTCATGACAGGCATGCCCTTTTTATCGCATTGCATAGCAGTGGCATCGAGTGTTGTTGACCCGGAATTTATTAAATGTATTATTCCGTTAGCGGCCAGACCCGTCAGGTCATGACCGGTGACACGTTTCACAGATTCAGGGCTCCAATAAGTACGGACATCAGAGAAGATCTGAGCAGTATTTGTGAGTAAATGTCCGAAAAGCATTGAAACCCCGTTCAGACTGTCATTTTCCGTTGCAAAAATGAATGCCTCCCTTATACCATTCCAGTCGAATGATGAATTCAGGATAGCTTCGGTGAAGTCACCATTCGGATAAAAATCGGTCCACTGACGTTGTCCCTGGAATCCCCCGGCTATTGCATTTCTTCCTCTGGCCTCTTCTCCGAAACCCAGTTTTGCGAGTTTTGGGTTGCCGATCATCAGGTCTCTGGAAATGAGAGTCATTTTCACAACAATCTCCCACTCCCAGTCTTTTCTCTTGCGGTCCGAGGGGTTCTTGTTTATGTCCATCCCTTCTTTACAATTCTCCCTGACCCAGTTCATCGCTTTATTGAATTCCTCTTTATCATAGATCTCCTGTTCAATACGTCTCAGGATTTCAGTCATATCGACAAATTCGGTTCTCATTCCCAGGTATTCCTGAAAGAAATCCGGATTCACTGTGGAACCTACAATTCCCATTGAAGTATATCCTATTGACAGGTATGTCTTACCTTTCATCAAAACGGAAGCGATGGCTGCCCTTACAAACCTCAGGATTTTCTCCTGTACATCGGCGGGTATTGATGTATCGCCTGAATCCTGAACATCCATGCCATAGATTCCGAAAGCCGGGAGTCCTTTCTGTGCATATCCGGCCAGTGCAGAAGCCAGGTAGACAGCGCCGGGACGTTCTGTTCCGTTAAATCCCCAGATGGCTTTTGGCATTAATGGATCTGTATCCATGACCTCGGCTCCGTAACACCAGCAGGGGGTAACAGTAAGGGAGACAGCAACCCCTTCCCTTTCAAACTGATCAGCACAATGAGCTGCATCAGCAATTCCGCCTATTGTCGTCTCAGAAATAATACATTCTACCTTTTCGCCTGAGGGAAACCTCAGGTTTGTTTCAATAAACTGTTTCGCAGCTCTGGCCATATTCATTGTCTGCTCCTCGAGGGATTCTCTTATTCCTCTTTCGCGGCCATCAATTACCGGACGTATTCCAATTTTGGGTAAGCGTCCTATCAGTCTGTTAGTCATTATTATAAGATTTATTATGAGAATAAAATATTTTAATTATTGTGATGTATAAAATTTGTCAGTTTTTATTTGTTTTATTTTTGTTAATCGATTAAGCAGGATAATAAAAAAAAGATTAACTTGATTTACGTATTATAAGATTCGGTTTTAACATTACATGGCTCGTCTTGCTTGATCCGTGAATAAGATCAAATAAGACACTGAAGGCTTCTTTCCCCATTTCTTCCAATGGCTGTTTTACAAATGTCAGGGGAGAACGGAAAAGGTCAAAACATTCTCCGCCGTCAAAGCCTATAAACGCCACATCGTCGGGTATCAGGATATTGCTTTTTTGAGCGCAGATCAGTCCTGAAACAGAAAGGGCGTTTGTTGCGAAAAGAATCGCATCGCACTTTTTGTTTTGGATCAGCAGGTTATTGAAGACCTTCTCCATATCCTTTTGAGTATGATCAAACCTGATCTCATTAACAGATTTCTGATCTGAGAGATTCAATGATTCCAGAGCTTCCGAATAGCCTCTTACCCTTTCCTTCATGTGGATCAGGGATGTCTTGTAAGCGATCATTGCAATATTATTGTATCCTCTCTCCACAAGATGAGAAGTTGCATCGAAGGTAGCCTGATAATTATCGAGAACAACGTGGCTGCTGTTAATCTCGGGAAAATAGCGGTCGACGAGCACCAGCGGGATCCTTTTCCTGATCAGGGTCCGGATCTGGCTGTTGGTTCCCTCTGCAGGGACAATAATGAAACCGTCGACCTGCCGGTTTATGAGAGCATTTATTAAAGAGTCGGATTTGAATTTGTTTTCATCGGAACTGCCGAAAATCACGGTATAACCAAAATTGCTTGCCTCATCCTCAATTATCCTTGCCAATTGTCCGAAAAACGGGTTTGCTATATCGGCAACTATCAGACCTATTGATTTTGTCGAACCCATTCTCAGGCTGCGGGCGATCTGGTTTGGCTGATAGTTAAGCTCCTCTGCTGCAATACGTATCTTCTTAACTACTTCAGCTCCTACCCTTTTCTCTTTCTCCTGGCC
>JANXXZ010000387.1 GCA_025350385.1 Bacteroidales bacterium | reverse complement strand
CGGGCTACCACTGTCATGGTAGTTTCAAGAGGAACAACGTCGGTATGGTATCCTATTCCGGTACAAGAGGTATGGTGCTGACTGTCGCAGAGGTCCTTTCCAAGTTCATCGCGAAGGATACGGGTAAAAGCTTTTTCACTGCCCGGAAAGAAATTTTGCCGGATACAGGACCGGGCATAAAAATACTTGTCGTCAGCTATCTCTTTCTGGTAATCCTTCCAGACTAGCCTTTTCCCTTCAGTAATCATTCGCGGGTGTGGGTTTGATTGTTGGTAGTATAGATCGAACGGAAATAATCATTATCCATTCCTTCTCCAAACGCTATCCCCATCTCGTCAGCCTTTATTTTTGAAAATTCTTCAATTTTGTTAAAACGGTCCATACCGCCTGTTACTTCGAATATCCGACGGATTTCTTCAAGGTCGGCTTCCGGAATTTTCCTCAAAGCGCCCGCCCCGTCACCCTGGTAATTAGCGCCTAATTTATCCATCACCTCATGGATATTTTTTGTTTCCCAATCCCATATCGGTCCCTGTTCAGGATGAAGTTCAGGAGCAAAGCTGTCAGGATTGATACAATAGCCATGTGAGAGAATTTTTCCGCCGATGGCACGTTTCAGGGCTAATTGCTGTCGGCCCTTTTCCGATTCGGTGAAATAACCCAAATCCTGCGATAAGGCACGCAAGGCAATGATGAGAAGTCCGGGTGCATTGCCACGTGGACAGCGCGTTTTACACGACATGCATTCACCGCAATACCAGATGGTTTCGCTTATCAGCAAATTAATGATCTGTGCATCATCCTGCGATTGCACAATGGTAGCAACAGTGCGAGGATCGTATATGTAAAATTCGGCTGCCGGGCATATTGCCGTACAGGTGCCGCAATTGATGCAGGCTTTGAGACTTTCCACATACCTGACATCCTTTTCCAGGCGGTTATATATTTCCCCCATTCAAATTAAATCCTTATACCAGTTTAGTAAACCGGTTTATTTTGGCAAATAAATATAATGTATGTCAGAAATTATCATGCGCACAAACAGCTATCTGCTGGCAAATATAGCCAAAGAAATTATCATGCGCACAAACAGGAAACGAGAATAATAATCAGAGATACCTTACAATACCTGGATAGCTCAAAATCATTCCGGAAAAGAAGAGGAAACTATAAGAAAGAAGAAGAAGAAAAGAAGAAATCAGACCTGCGATGGGTTTTCCATCACTTCTTTCAGCCTGATCACGAGCATATTTACAAAATTCTGTAAAGGTGCAGTAGCCATCATTCCAATAAAAGGGCTCATGTCGGCATCAATTACTAACCGGATTTCAGTCGCGGATACGGTCAATGCATTCAGGTTACAGCAAAGAGTGAAATCAAAAGGGAGTTTTCCTTCACCTTTCATCACAATCCGGCTTACAGGCATACGCTCGATGATCCTCATTCCAAGAGTGGCAAGTCCTTTGATTTCGAAGGAACAGTCGTCAGTAGTAGCCTGCCAGTTTACAACCTGTTCCGGCATCAGGTGAGAGAAATTTCCGAAATTGCCTAAAAAATTAAACAACTCTTCAGCAGGCCGATTAATGAAAGTATTCTCGCTCTCGATTTTTTTACTCATTTCTCAACTCCCCAGGCTTTGGGATTTTCACGCCACTGAATGAGGGACTGAAGATCGGAATCTTTGATGATATTTTGTTCAAGGGCCTTGTTAATAAGGTAATCATATGTAGTAAGCGTGCGAAGAATACAATTGGCCTGTCTGAAATTTTCTTCTGCTTCGGGAAGGCCATAGGTGAATATTGCCACCATCCCTTTTACATTACAACCGGCATCGCGTAACGCCTGAACTGCATTCAGACTGCTCCGGCCGGTTGAAACAAGATCTTCAACTACCACGACTGATTGGCCGCTTTCTACCACACCCTCTATCTGGTTTTCGAGGCCATGGCCTTTCTTTTCCGAGCGTATATATACAAATGGAAGCCCAAGATCCTGCGCTACCAGCACACCGGCTGCTATTGCCCCTGTAGCCACTCCAGCTATGAGATTAACCGTTCCAAATTCCTCGTTGATAAGCTTAACAAATTCCTGGCGGATGTATGTACGGATCTTAGGATAGGACAAAGTACGACGGTTATCGCAATAGATTGGGGATTTTATACCAGAGCTCCAGGTAAACGGATTGGCAATATCCAGCTTAATTGCCTTAATTTGCAACAAAGATTCGGCAATAGTGAGAGCGGTTTCTTGAAACTTCGATTTCATCTGTTAATAATTTGTTTTTTATAGGTAAGATGGAATACGCCCTGGTTATACGTATTATCATTTTCTGTTGGTCTCGTCATTATCATGACGAGAAGGCTATTTCATCAGTTAATACTTGGTATTTAACAGGTTGGAGGCAACTACCTGAGCTGCGACTCCACTTCATTCATCCTGCTGTGATTAATTAAATCAATTCAATTGATGGGGCAAAGGTACAGAGTTTTTCTGAATGAAAAATCAATTCAGATTTCAGAAGATATCAACAACACTGATTATCTGCATGTTAGTCGGGTAATTCATTTCAAGTGTAAGGATCAACTCGAATTGGAGTATGAACGCTTTAAAACCGACACAGATTGCGATAAACTTGAAATTTATGCAGGAATCCAGTATAAAGAGGCAGTCTCGGCATTTAATTCATTTTTCAAACCTGTGAAAGCAGCAGGTGGAATTGTTAAGAATTCTGATGGCAAGTTGCTATTCATCAAAAGGAATGATATATGGGATTTACCCAAGGGAAAACTTGAAAAAAAGGAGAGTCCTGAACAAGCCGGATTACGTGAAGTAAGCGAGGAGACAGGGCTATCACTATTAACCCTGATCCGTCGGCTTCCCTCCACATTTCATATTTACAGTAATCGCCGGCTGCAAGCAGTTCTGAAGGAGACAAACTGGTATGAGATGTACTACAGCGGAAGTGCCAAACCGGTTCCTCAAACAGCGGAAGATATTACAGAAGTAAGATGGTTTGAACCTAACCAACTGGATGAGGTCCTGGGCACAACATATGCTTCGTTGAAGGAGTTGATAGCAGAATACCTCGCATCTCCATTTAATGATTAATGAAAACGGAAAGTAGACAGATGCTAACAGAATACTGAGCGTATAGGGATTGCTGATAACCGATTTGAATGAAAAACTATTACTTCCACTCTACAAACGTTCCGAACCTTCATTTCCTTACTTTTGCTATAAGCTAGCGTTAAATCCTGGTAAAACTGTCCTGAATTTTCCGGATAACAGCATGAATTACAGTAGTTTTTACCCTTGAAATTTGCAATTTTACCTTTGAATTAACACTTATATATCATGAAAATAGCAGTATTTCCCGGTTCATTCGATCCCATAACCCTGGGACACGAATCAATTATCCGCCGTGCCATGCCATTGTTCGATCATATTATAGTGGCCATTGGCTCAAATGCTGATAAAACAGGCTATTTCACGCTGGAAAAAAGGTTGGATTGGATCAAATCTGTTTTTCAGGATTGTCCATCTATTAGCGTTGAAAGCTATCAGGGATTGACCGTTGATTTTTGCAGGGATAAAAATGCAAAATACCTCATCCGCGGGTTAAGAACCTCGGCCGATTTTGAGTTTGAGCGAGGTGTCGGCCAGGTGAACAACCGCCTTGCTCCGGCCATTGAAACGGTTTTTCTCTTGACTCAGCCCGAACATGTTATGATCACCTCCTCCATCGTGAGGGAAGTTCATAAATATGGCGGCGATGTGAGGCAATTCGTTCCAGCAGGAATTAATATCTGATTTTCATCCAGCCTATTGAAAAAACGAAAAATGCACTTTCCCGTACTGACGCTCCTCAATAAAATTGGGGTGATCTTTGAAGGAAACAGAGGTATCATGTTCCAAAACAAACCAGCCATCTTCATTCAATAGCTTCTGTTCAAAAACCTGCATTGGAAGCTGGCTGACCTCCTTCATTTCATAAGGAGGATCAGCAAAAATAAGGTCGAAAGTTCGTTTGACCGATTTCAGGTAGTTGAATACATTTGCCTTGACTATGAAAACATTTTCAAAGGACATGTCGCGGGCGGATTTTGCAATAAACTCCGTGCATTTGTAATTCAGTTCAACTGCGACAACATCTTTTGCACCACGCGAGGCAAATTCAAGGGAAATGTTCCCTGTTCCGGCAAACAGATCGAGAACAGCGCAATCTTCAAAATCGATCCGGTTATTCAAAATATTAAACAAGCTCTCTTTGGCCAGGTCAGTGGTTGGCCTGAGAGGCATCCCTTTGGGCGGATGAAGTTGCCTGCCCCTGTGTGATCCACTGATTATTCGCAAAATGGCAGATTATAAAGAGTAAAATATTTATGACCGGGCACTTCAGAAAAAACCGGGCTGAATTCAGCAATCCCTTCCAAGCTTGCGAATTGCAGGATGTCAATGTATTGATAGAGTAACCTGAATTCTTCCGATTCACTCAATATGTCACCCATGAGTGTTACTTCCTCTTCGGCAGGGATAAAGCCCATTTGTTCCAGCACGTATACTATATAATATACCAGGTCTTCAGCAGCTTGTTTTCTGAAAGTATTGAAATACAGCAGTTTGTAACCCTGGATGATAATTATATCAAAGAATTCACCCCAGACATTGATAAATACCTGCCGTGTCAGGATATGGGAATTTGCAGTGAGCAAACGTTGGATAAGCACAGCAGCCGTACAATTTATTTTTACACCGGTAAACCAACCTTCGGAGACTCTTTTAATACATGAGGGCATTGCAAACACTGCCGTCATTTCACCAATTGCAATAAGCTGACTTCTCAACTCTTCTGCAGCATCCAACGAATGATTGAACCTGAAGTAACTGTCCATAGTTTCATTGCGAAGAAACCCGGCCGGGACCAGTGTCAGTTTCGGGGAAGCGAAAGCCACATCCTTAGTCCGGAAGGGCAACTTAATCAAATCAATGCTTGCAAATACGTCAGTATATTTATCGCAAAGTTTTTCCGGCCTCAGCTTAACAGCCTTATTTGAATGGATCAGCTGGTAGTCGCATATTGCAATAAACTTATACGAGCGGTTATCGAGAACACAAAAAGAAAATCCATCCGGTCGGAACAGGATGGACAACCTGTATTTATCAGCATGTCCCGGATCAAATGAAGGATCGACCAGGTTCAGGATACATTCCAAGGGAGAAGTATTTAATAATTACTCAATACAGCATTTCATCAGTGTCCATAACTACAGGTGTTGCCTGACAGGCTGGATATGCAAATGTAAATCATTTTGAAGGAACTATTAATACTCAATTATTGAAATAACAGCTGATAATAAAATTAGATCAGGTTACCTTTCTTGTAAATGGTATAAGTTAATCTGTTCGAGAGATAAAACAGCATTATAGAGTTTTGTGTTTTATGAATCTGTTTGGCTTCAGCACTTGGTCCGTATTGAGTTGATAAAGTCGCCCGGGAATTAGCCCATTTTTGAATTAATAACATTTTTCTTACCTATTTCAATCATAATCTCCTTATTATCAATATATCATCAGCTTTCGAATTATTGGATTTCTCCCCATTTTTAAATTAGAATACCTTTTGTTCAATAATTGAACCTTGAACCAGATAATACAGGTTTGTAGATATAATTAAATTTCTACATTTGTACCTCAAACGTAAAAAATCAAATTAAGTTTAAATAATCGCTCTGCAACTATGAAAAAGAACCTGATGTTGACCGCTGCTTTCGTGGCCCTTCTCGCGCTTATGAACACTAATCTTTTTGCACAAACCAAGGAAGAAGCCGGTAAGGTTTTTAATGCTACACTTAAACTTGACTCAACCGATCATGCAGGGGCATTGAAAAAGATGGTGGAAGTAGTTGGAATGTGTGAAAAAATTGGAGCAGATGCTGATGATATAAAGAAAGTTGCAACAAAAGCAGTTGTAAACTGGCAATCGAATATTGCTGTTGATTTTGTGAAAGATAAAAAATACAATGAAGCTATCGCAGCATATGAACAAACCATTGTGTATGCTACAAAATATAACGATTTCGACAAAAAGGAGAAAACACAGAACCAATTGCTTAAACTATATGCACTTAAAGGCCAGGAACAACTCAAAGCTGACAGCGCCGATGCGGCAATAGTAAGTTTCGACAAGGCCATAAGCCTGGATCCGACCTACACAAAGGCATATTTTTCCAAAGCTCTGGCATATAAGAAAAAGAACGATTTTGAAAACATGCAGAAAGCAATGGATATGACAATTGAACTTGCAACAAAAGAAAATGATACTTCAACCGTGAGCAAAGCTAAGGAATCAGTAGCCGGCAGTCTGATGGTGCGGGCAAACAAAGCCATGACATCCAAAAATTATGCACAGGCTATTGAATTAGCCAATTCCTCCCTCACTTATAACGCTACCAAAAGCAGTACTTACCTGATTCTTTCCCTGAGCTATAATGCTACATCAAAATTTGATCCGGCGCTTGAATCTGCTCAGAAAGGTCTTGCATTGGAAGCTAAACCAGAAAAACAGGTAGACTTCTACTTCCAGATAGCCAAAGCATATGAAGGGAAAAAAGATATTTCCAATGCCTGCGAAAATTATAAAAAAGTGACTTCAGGAGCCAATAAGGCAGCTGCCAATTACCAGATGGCAACCGTTTTAAAATGTAAATAAGCAAATCAAACTAGTAAAAGGAATAAAGCCGGGATAGTTCCTGGCTTTTTTTTAAACATAAAAAGGGATTTGTAAAAATCAGGAATCAAAATATATGGTTTGAATTAAGAGCCTGTTTAAATTTTTTTCTTACCTTTTTTACCCTCTCTATCTCCCCCTGATTTCAGGGGCAGGACATTCTAAAAAGGATTTTTCTTTGATTGAAAGAACTACAATTCAGTACATTCTGCTCCCTCCCTGAATATAGGGAGGGCCGGAGTGAGTAATTATTTATTAATTTAAACAGTCTATAAAACAGGTGCAATTGTTTATATAATCCAAATAATCAGGAAATTGACAGTCAAAATGATCCCAAATCCGATGAGGAGGAATTTCCGGCAATCCTTTCCCGAAAGCACAAGGCTGTATATAAGTTTCAGCAGGTTGTTGCTAAAGACTGCCTGCAAGGTAGCAATGGCAACCATCGTAATTCCCACTCCAAATTTCCCGTGAAATAAACTGATCAGGAACGGATCAATATCAGTAACCCCAACAATATAAGCCAGTGTCTGCAATCCTTTTGTACCAAACTGCTTTAAGGTGAAATAGGTTATAAAGCTGAAAGCCACAAACAAGAGTGTAAAAATGATTGCGATGCGGAATTCGAGAGGATTTGCCGGTTTCGCCGCCGGATCAGGGGGCACTATTATTTTATTTTTTCGAAAATATAGAACCCCTGCTGCAACTCCAAAGGAAACTATCAGCATGATCAGAAACCACGGAGATAACAGTAAAAAAAGGCTGAAATTGAAAATTGCCATCAACAAG
>JANXXZ010000375.1 GCA_025350385.1 Bacteroidales bacterium | reverse complement strand
TAGAAGGAACAATATGGATACAATCTTCGATTTACTCCTCAAAAGGATGGTTTTAAACGATCCCGTTCGTTTATCCACAAGCCTTTCAGAGGGATAACTAAACGCCTATACCTAAAAAATAAATTGCCATTCTCTTGTTTTACAACATAGAAGGGCTAGGGTGGGTAATTATTTGTAAATTTAATCAGTCTCTAAGAACAATGGGAAAGAACTGGTTATTCATTATACTCATCATTGTAGCTGCACTCTTATTAATTATCTTTTAAATCTGTCGAAACAAAAAAGACAAAAGAGATATGATGCAAAATATAATTGATGAGGATTAAGAATCAGTTTCAAAGAAATAAGACACCGAAGCTGATCAAAATAAGGTCTAATTCTAAGTTTGATAGAATTCGAGCTGTAGCGCATGTAAAAGAGAAAAGATATACAAAACAGGGATTATACCAAATAATTATTTCTGATGTTTCACCTTTACCTAACCTTAGCCTATATTATCCCTAATTTTTATGTCTTTTTCCGTATAAAGCATTTATTTATCAGCAAGGGATACAGGCTCATGTTTACATTATTTTACATACTGACAGCCACAGTTTATCCACTTACACAGTTATACTCTCAACGGGAAGTAAATAAATCAATGCAGTTACTATCTGACGTTTCAGGTTATATCCTGCCATTTTTTCTTTATCTCTTTCTGTTTGTTATCCTGTTCGACTTATTCCTTTTGTTCAATTTACTATTCAGGATTATTTCATCCGAAACAAGGAAAAGTTTTAGGTTCAGGCTGTATTCACTGTCCTCTATTTTCCTGCTATCAGTTGCGGTAGTGATAGCCGGTGTCATTAACATGAATACCATACGTGTATCAAAATATCAGGTAGAAATACCACGAAGGCATTCCGGGGCAAAACACCTTCGTGTTGCATTTGTGTCCGATTTCCATATACAACAGAATACAAGCCTAAGTTACGTTGAACAATTTGTGCAAAAGGTGAATGCACTAAAGCCTGATATACTACTATATGGCGGCGACATGGTGGAAGGCGACAAGGAAAATGAAACCAGCAAAGCGATTGAATCAGCTATAAGAAACATCTATGCAAAATATGGTTCATATGGCGTTACCGGGAATCATGAGTTTTATGGCGGAAACGAACAAGGGATTTTCTTTCAGAATGCGGGAATCAACCTGCTGTGCGATTCTGTAGTTAAAATTGATAATTCTTTTTACCTGGCCGGAAGATATGATGAGCACTTCGGGCAGCGAAAAGCTGTAAACGAAATATTGGGAGGCGACTCCAATGATCTGCCGATAATTCTTCTGGATCACCGGCCTACCGAACTACAGGAAGTAAGCCTTACAAAAGCCGATATTCAGTTTTCGGGGCATACGCATAACGGGCAAATGTTTCCGATAAACCTGATAACGCGAAGCGTTTACGAATTGAGCTGGGGGTATAAAAAAATCAGAAATACGCATTTCTTTGTGACTAGCGGTCTGCGTTTATGGGGACCACCGGTGAGGACAAGCGGAAAATCAGAAATTATGCTGGTTGACATCAATTTTAAATAATTGTACAACGAAATATTTATTAGCTTAGCTTTAACCAAGTAATAGAAGAGCTGCTACTTATGAGTATTATATTTGGTTTTATCCTAGAATGCGCGAACGCGGGTTTGAATATAAAAGCTTGCAAGGTGCAGAAAGATGCACCAACAGGGCAGCCAGGTAACATTACGGAAAATAATCTGTTAGATGGCTCGTTAAACAATGGTTATTCAAAAATTTCATTAAACTATTTCGCCTACTATTGTTTCCCTTTTCTTGGTAGCAGAAGATATTGAAGAAATGACAGTCTAACCTAACAGAAAATTCAAAAAAGGGAATATCTAATGTGAAAAAAAAGCAATCGGATAACCTCCTGTTTTTCGGAGTCCTATTATTCTTTATAAGCCTGGTCACAGGAATCTTCATACCTATGATGGCAAATCCAGGAATGGGATTGTCGAGTAATCTTGAAGGTGTAATCAGAGATATTTTTTTAATTGACCTGGGATTGATATGGAATAAGTACAAATCCATAACCAATATCAAACAAGCGATAACCATCCCCGATTTCATCATTTCCCCCCTTTTCCCTACCTTTGCCGCATGGCACAGAACGAAGAAGTATTTAAAAAAATTATTTCCCATGCCAAGGAGTATGGGTTTGTATTCCCTTCAAGCGAGATTTATGACGGCTTAAGCGCCGTTTACGATTACGGGCAGAACGGGGTTGAACTGAAAAACAACATCAAGCAGTATTGGTGGAAAGCCATGGTGCAGTACCACGAAAACATCGTTGGACTGGATGCCGCTATTTTCATGCACCCTGCTACATGGAAGGCTTCGGGCCATGTGGATGCGTTCAGCGACCCGCTTATCGATAATAAAGATTCAAAGAAACGATACCGCGCCGATGTGCTCATCGAGGACCAGCTGGCAAAGTGGGAGGATAAAATTGATAAGGAAGTTGAGAAAGCCGCCAAACGTTTCGGCGAAACCTTTGATAAAGAACAGTTTATCAACACCAACGCGAGGGTACTGGAGTACAGGGAAAAAATTGAAACTGCCAGCGCACGCTTTAATAAAGCCATGGCCGGAGAAGACCTGGCTGATGTCAAGAAATTAATTGAAGAACTCGAAATCGTATGCCCGGTGAGCGGATCACGCAACTGGACCGACGTGAGGCAGTTCAACCTGATGTTCAGCACCCAGATGGGTTCGGTAAGTGAAGATTCAAATACCCTTTACCTTCGCCCGGAAACAGCACAGGGAATTTTTGTAAACTACCTGAATGTGCAGAAAACCGGCAGGATGAAAATCCCGTTCGGAATTGCACAAATCGGGAAGGCGTTCCGTAACGAGATTGTTGCCCGTCAGTTCATTTTCCGAATGCGCGAATTTGAACAGATGGAGATGCAGTTTTTTGTCCGACCAGGCACCGAAATGGAATGGTTCGAATACTGGAAGGACCAGCGCATCAAATGGCACCATTCACTTGGAATCCCGGCCAGCAAATACCGCTGGCACAAACACGAAAAGCTGGCCCATTACGCCAATGCCGCCGTGGATATTGAATTTGAATTTCCTATCGGTTTCAAGGAACTGGAAGGGATTCATTCGCGTACCGATTTCGACCTTTCGTCGCACCAGAAATTTTCGGGTAAAAAGATCACCTATTTCGATTCGGAACTGAACGAAAATTATGTGCCTTTCGTGATTGAAACTTCTATCGGCCTCGACCGTACTTTCCTTGCCATCCTTAGCCATGCCTATACCGAAGAAAAACTGGAAGACGGTTCGGAACGGGTTGTATTGAGAATTCCTCCTGTCCTGGCGCCTGTCAAATGCGGTGTCCTGCCGCTTATTGCCAAGGATGGCCTTCCCGAAAAAGCCCGCGAAATTATGGACAGCCTGAAATTTGATTTCATGTGCCAATACGAGGAAAAGGATTCCATAGGCCGCCGTTACCGCCGTCATGATGCCATCGGAACTCCCTATTGTATCACTATTGACCATCAGACGCTGGAGGACAATACCGTTACCATCCGCGACCGTGATACCATGCTCCAGGAACGGATTCCTATGGAACGAATTTCGGAGATGATCAGCGCTAAGATTAAGGCGGTTTAGGTAGCATTGGGAAAAAGAGAGGCGAGGGGCAACTGGGCGAGGAGCGACAGGGTGACAAGACGACAAGGCGAAGGACAGGGATGAAAATATCCTTCGAATAGAAATCTTCAATTATTGGTTCTTCCTTCTGCAGACTTCCGACTCCTGACGTTATTGCAGCACTAATATTGAAAATTCTAGAGTTATAAATTCACAGGATATAATACACGGCTCCTTTAGGAGCTTTTTTTGGCATTAGATCCTATGTTTTTATTTATTCTTATCATTTTTACCGCCTCTTATATCCCTTTTTCAAAGGGGGTTGACAGATATCATTTTAGTCTGGATTTTCGCCCGGGAGAGTCCCCCTTTTCAAAAGGTGGTTGCCGAAGGCCGGGGGATTTTATGGTTTCGAGAATCCCGAAGAAATCCCCCTCTTATCCCCCTTTTTCAAAGGGGGACAACCGATCTTCAAATAAGGTGGTCTTAGGCCGGGTTTTGGCCTGTACATATCCCCCTTTTCTAAAGCGGGTGGTCGAAGGCCGGGGGATTTGCAAGTGATCGTGATCTAGAAATGAATTCCCCCCTTTTCCCCTGGTTTCAGAGGGAGGAAGCGCTAAGAAGGATTTTGCCATAATAAAAAGAACCACAATCTGGTGCAATCAGCCCCCTCCCTGTCCAGACCGCTATCCGGATCAGGGAGAATTGGGTTGGGGAATTATTTATATATTTAAACAGTCCCTTAGTTGCATCAATCGGGCTTTTTTTTTAAC
>JANXXZ010000345.1 GCA_025350385.1 Bacteroidales bacterium | reverse complement strand
TGATCAGTTCCTTGATTTTCTTAACATTACCTCCCCAGTACAAACCATCCATAATTTTGAGGCTCCCTTCCACCTGTTCTCCCTTGGTGTGGATAAAATATAGATTTTCAACCTTTACAGGTCCACCCAGGTAAAGGTGCGGATCGAACCCGGGAAATTCATCTGTAATCTGACTAAGTTTAATATCACTAAGCTTATTGATAATCAGTCCGAAACTGCCGTCGCTGTCGTGTTCGGCCAACAGTACAACTGAACGGGCAAAGAAACGATCGGTAAGCGAGGGCTCACTAACTAATATTCTTCCACTGGATGGTTGCAATGTCGTTTTCATCATTAGTGTATCTATACAAATTTAAAAATAATACAGACAATTTTATCGCTCACTTATGTTGATAACGCCACTAATCCTTATTAATTGCAATCAATGTATTACTTTTGAAGTTCAGAATTCCTGTTCACCCTGCTTCTTCAAAACCGGAATATTAATATATGCAACCAGGAGGAAAGCAATTGTATGAGCAATTGCGCAATGAATACCCGTTTTTTGTTTATGAAGGCTTCGACGCAAGCCTGAATGCGGATGGTTTGAAAGTAGCATACCATTTTAACCTTTCGGATAAATATTCATTTCAGCCGGGTTTCACCCTGCCCTTTAAATCATTCAACCGGAAACGTTTGGATGCGAATTTTCTCAATTCAGCCGGATTCCAGGACCTTTTGTTCCATATCGGCATGATTGAACTGATCAGCTACTGGAAGGCAGCTTGTGCAAGGCGTGTAATTATAAAAATACGGGAACTCACATCTGCGCAGGTCGCCTGGTGGAAGAAAGTCTATTTTCACGGATTAGGCGAATTTTTCTATACGAATGAAATTGAAACCGGTTTCGATGATTTTATGCAGATCGAATCATCGGGAATACGAACTGCCAAGCACATTTTCAGTTTGAATGATTCCGTCCTGGTGCCGGTTGGTGGGGGAAAAGACTCGGTAGTAGCACTGGAATTGCTTCGAAAGGACTTTGAAATCCGTCCTTTTATCCTTAATGCGCGGGGCGCCTCTCTTGAAACAAGCTATAAAGCAGGTTTCTCAAACATCACCATTGCCGAGGTTAACCGTACTCTTGATCCGCTGTTATTAAAACTCAATGACGAAGGATTCCTGAACGGGCATACTCCTTTTTCGGCTTTGCTTGCATTTTACACTTTACTGGTTGCTGCTGTAACGGGTGATAAACACATTGCCCTTTCAAACGAATCAAGCGCCAATGAGCCGACGGTGGCCGGCACGGATGTGAATCACCAGTATTCAAAATCGTACGCTTTTGAAAAAGATTTCAGGGAGTATGTTGCAACTTATATCTCTGATGATTTTAACTATTTCAGCTTCCTGCGCCCCATGAATGAATTGCAGATCGCTATGATCTTCGCGTTGAATGTCAGATATTATCCGGTATTCAAGAGTTGCAATGTTGGCAGTAAAACCGATATCTGGTGCGGGCACTGCCCCAAGTGCCTTTTTGCCTGGATTATTCTAAGCCCTTTCATACCTATCAATGAACTGATACACATCTTTGGAAAAAACCTGTATGAAGATGCCGGTATGATTGGCTACCTGAAAGAACTTACCGGGATTGATGAAGTGAAGCCTTTTGAGTGCGTAGGCACTATGGATGAAGTAAATGCAGCCCTTCAATTATTCATAAAGCAGCACAACCGTGAAAAATGGCCGTTACTCATTGATTATTACAGTAATACCTCAAATTTTAACGATTACAAGGTAAGTCAGTCCGGTGAATTGCTACAGCAACTGAATGAAGAACATTTTCTAGAGTCCCGGTTCCTTGATTGCATAAAGAAAGCCCTTTTATGAAGGAACTGATTACCGGCTTGATTTCAGGCAAGAAAACAGCGATTCTCGGCTTTGGGCGAGAGGGCCGTTCGACATACCATTTGCTGCGCCAGTATTTACCCAACCAAATGCTGTATATTGCCGATAGTAATGCAGCTATTGCAGCTGATTCTCAACTTTCGGCTGATTCTAATGTCAGCTTTCGGCTTGGTGAAGCCTACATGGATAATCTGGATGCCTTCGATATTGTAATTAAAGCGCCGGGGATTCCTGCCCATGCATTTCCTGCCGGAATGCGGAAGTCAAAAATCACTTCGCAGACCAGCCTGTTCATACAACATTACAGTTCACAGGTTATCGGTGTTACCGGCACCAAAGGAAAGAGTACCACTTCAAGCCTGATTCAGCATATTCTTATGAAAGCCGGCAGGCATTCGCTGTTGGTTGGAAATATCGGGGTACCGCCATTTGATTGTATAAAAGACATAACACCCGAAACAACTGTTGTAATGGAACTCTCGTCGCATCAGCTGGAATACCTGGCGCGTTCGCCTCATATAGCCCTGTTGCTCAATATTTTTCAGGAACATCTTGATCATTATAATTCCTTTGAAGATTACCAGAAGGCTAAACTAAACATCGGCCTGTACCAGAATAAAAGCGACTATTTTATTTATAGTGCCGATAACGAGCTACTTAGCACATTAGTTCAGGAATATGATTCAAAAGATCATCAGATCCTGCCCTATTCCCTCAATCCCTTGACAGGCAACGGGATATACAGGAAAGGGAATTTAGTCATTCTCCTGTTTCAGGGAAAAGAAGAAACCATCTTTGATGCATCCGAAGGGATTAAGCTTCCTGGCGAGCATAATTTCTCAAACTGCATGGCGGCGGGAGCGGTCTGCTATTTATCAGGAATTCCCGCTGAATTTATCAGCCAGGGTATCAGTTCATTCGAGGGACTTGAGCACAGGATCGAATACGTAGGTGAATACGAGGGAATTATGTTCTACAACGATTCCATTGCCACTATACCTGAAGCTGCCATTGAAGCCGTGAAAACGTTGAAAATAGTTGATACTTTGATCCTTGGTGGATTCGACAGGGGAATTGATTACAGAATTTTATATCCTTTTTTATCCTCATCCGGTATCCGGAACCTGATATTTATAGGTGAAGCCGGAGCTCGCATGAAAAAGGAATTCCTTGATTTCTCACCTGAAGCAGGCAACCTATTTACAGCCGGAAATTATGAGGAAGTGGCTGATATTGCCAAAAGTGTCACGGAAAAAGGAAAAATATGCCTCTTGTCGCCAGCTGCATCGAGCTATGATATGTTTAAAAATTTTGAACACCGGGGCAACATCTATAAAAAAAATGTGAGGAGGTATGTCTCCCCACATTAAAATACTGTTTTGTTTACCAGGAATTTCCAATTATTCAGGAACTTTATCTTCCTTAGGCTTCGAGACTGTTTTACGCTTAGGTTTCTTGACTTCTTCACTGGTTTCAGCTACCGGCACCGGGGTTTCTGCAGGTTTTTCGATTTTCTTCACCTCAACTTCAGCTGGTTTTTGGATAACTTCTTTAACCTTTGGTGCAACAGCTGCCGGTTTTTCGACAGATTCTTTCACCTTTGGTAGTGTGACAGCTTGCTTTTCAATAATTTCTTTCACTTTGGGAGCAATGGCTCCGGGCACATAATTGCTTTTCTTTCGGGGTCTTCGGGTACCGTGACTGCCGATATGAATCTTGCCCCTACGCGATTTCTGATCTCCTTTTCCCATAATATATTGTTTTTATGATGATTCGCATGCTGTAAAAATAAGGAATGTAATACTCAGTTCAAATATTTCAACAAATTATTTTTTCCTGAGAAACATTCTTTCAAGTATTTCACAATCGGTAATGGTATTCCGGAACCAATCCAACTGAATATCAATCATTTCATCATTGTTCAGCTGCCATGAAATACCCTGACGGCGAATCTCGGATGTGAAATAAAATAAACAGAGAGCAGCAGAAACAGATATGTTTAAACTCTCCGTAAAGCCATACATGGGTATCATGACACGCTCATCGGCCATTTGCAATGCATCAGCGGTCAGGCCTTCTTTTTCGGTACCAAACAAAAGAGCGAATTTCCCTTTATGAACATCAAAATCATTAAGCGATGGTGCATCATTCCGTGGAGTGGTAGCGACGATCCTAAAGCCCTGGCTTTTAAGCTGATGAAGACAACCAACTGTATTCTCCTCACTTTCATAGTACTTTTTCAAAGTGAGCCACTGTGAAGATCCAAGGGCCACATCGGGGTTAACTTCATAACTATTCCTGTTTTCAATAATATGAACATCCTGTACCCCGAAACAATCGCAGGAGCGCAGCACGGCGCTTGCATTATGCGGTTGGTAAATATCTTCCAGCACCAGTGTCATGTAGCGCGTGCGGTTCAGGATAACCTGGTTGAACAACGCAAATCTCCGGTCAGTAACAAAACCGGAAAGATAATCCCTTAATTCAATCTTCGGATTTGACTTCGAATTCGCATTACTCATAATCATCATATTTGGGCTCAGTGGCTGTATTCCGGTCAATCCATTTTTCAAGTGTAACTTCCCTGCATAAAGCCGGAGTAAAGAATTCGTAATCAGGAACTTTTTGTGCGTCTATCCTGTTCACCTGGTATTCGGTCCGATATCCGCCCTGAATTATAATCCTCCGCAACGGGTAACCTCTTTCCAGGAGTTGGTTGAATGAACCCGTAATCATGTATTTTATCGTTTTGTTTTCCGGTACAAGGATGGATTCATACTGAAGAAATTTAGTCCAGTCAAACTCTTTCTTTATATCAAGCCCGGGAGCGATCCAGGTTTCTTCCATTTTTCTCCCGTTGAGCGTTACCAGGTATTTTTCAGTCCGATACCCGCCGATTTTTAAGGTATCAGGCTGTAATGTATAACGGACTGAATCTGTAACAGGTATTACCTTTTGACCGATAGCTGCAATCTGCCCTAAATATAGCCGCTTGTATTCGGGCTGTTGCTCCATGGGTATTTCGATTAGCAACTTTTCAAGTTGTTTGTTTTTCAGTTTCCGAAGTCCCAGGATGTAACCTTCCATCGTACCCTGGTAATATACAAGATTTTCAGGATCAACAAGAATCAGTGCGCCGGTATTGAGGTTGATGGTATATATGAGATTGTACTGTTCAACTTTAACGTAATTATCCTGGATAAAGATGCGTTGCATGATTGTTTTCCCATCCGCATCGATATACTTGCCGGTAAATATCCAGCCAGCTCTTGCCAGGCTGAAGGAAACCAGTATAAAAGAGAGTAAAATTATCCGTTTTGCTGAGATGTTATTTTTCATTTACCCGGGAAAGTTATGTAATGATTTCTGATAAGTGTTCCGTGTGAGGTTAATTGGGTGATTGTTAGTAAAATTTGCAGTCAAAATATAGTAATTCAGAAAAAAAGCATACTTTTGCGCCTCAAAAATACGCATTATGGCCAAAAAGACTGATACCACGGAAGATAAAATCCACGTTGTAGAGGAAGCACTCAGCAAATCAGAACAATTTATTGAAAAGAATCAAAAGCTGCTGATCATTATTATCGGCGCAATCATCGTAGTCGGGTTGGGAATTTTTGCATTCCAGAAATTGTTTATCATTCCGAGAGAGAAGGACGCACAGGGACAAATGTTCATGGCTCAGAAATATTTTGAGCAGGATTCGTTGAACAAAGCGTTGAACGGTGATGGCAATCATGTTGGTTTCCTTAGTATTATTGATGATTTCAGTATGACCAAAGCTTCGAACCTTGCCAAATACTATACAGGTATAATTTACCTGAAACAGGGAAAATTTGAAGAAGCCATTAACTATTTGAAAAAGTTCAGCGGAAAGGATGAATTGGTTGGCCCAATGGCATTGGGTGGTATTGGCGATGCATATACTGAACTTGGCCAAAAAGACAATGCCCTTGAATATTACCTGAAAGCTGCGAATGACCGCAATAACGACCTTACAACCCCTTTATACCTTATGCGTGCAGCCTGGACTTATGAAGAACTGGGTAAATACGACAAAGCTGTTGAGCTGTATGAAAAAATTCAGAAAGAACATAATAAAAGTATGGAAGCCCGTGATATTGTTAAGTATCTTGAACGTGCCAAGGCTATGACTGCGAAATAATCAAGATCTTTTAATTCCTCTGAAAAATACCTGAATCAACTTCAGGTATTTTTTATTTTCAGACCTTTGGTGGTTGATCTTATTTCTGGTTTTTCGATTTTTATAAGTTTTCTGGTTGAGACGAGGGACGAGGGGCAAGGAGCAACAGGTGTGAGGTGATTAGTTGCTCGGTTATTATCACTTTGATTTAGTTACCATCCGACACTTGAAATGGAAATGAATTAAAACGATCGGCTTTGAATAATTCTGATACTATGGAGAGACAACTACGAATCATTTATATGGGCACTCCGGAGTTTGCCGTTACGCCGTTACAGGCCATCCTGACTGAAGGATATGAAGTCGTAGCCGTAGTAACAGCACCTGACAAGCCGGCAGGTCGTGGAC
>JANXXZ010000341.1 GCA_025350385.1 Bacteroidales bacterium | reverse complement strand
GAAAGGAACCGTATAGGCTGCATAGTTGATCCCATCGGTACTGAAGGTGAGCCCTTCTGTTCCCGAAGTAATGCTGACATACCCGTTTCCATCGGCACAGGTTGGCTGGGTCTCACTCACTGCCGGTGCCGGAGGTGTAATCGGCTGAACTCCCATGATACCCGTTGTGGCTATGGATACACAGCCACTGCCTGTAAGTTTCGAAGTGATGCTGTAACCTGCTCCTGCAGTTACCGTGAAAGGAACCGTATAGGCTGCATAGTTGATCCCATCGGTACTGAAGGTGAGCCCTTCTGTTCCCGAAGTAATGCTGACATAACCATTTGCATCGGCACAGGTCGGCTGGGTCTCACTCACTGCCGGTGCCGGTGGCAAAGGGTTGATAGTTACCGTCGCACTTCCTTCCGTTCCCCAGCAGCCGGACGTGGATTGCGACCTGAAATAGTAGGTCCCGGAGGTGGGTATAGATTGGCTGGTAGAAGGAGTAGCCGTTGATGTACCCCCGCTGGTGGTACCCTGGAAATAAATGGTGCCCCCAGCTCCTCCCGATGCAGTAATGGTGGTGTTGCCACAATAAGTACCTCCGCCACACACTGTCACTGTCATTGGTAGGGTAGCCTGGCTTCCTGTCCCGGGTGAAGTAGAATTGTAATTTTGCGAATTGTTCGTGCCGACATTGTAATCGTACACTGCGAAATAATAAGTCACACCGACTGCCAGACCTGTAACCGTAGCGCTGGTCCCGGTACCATCGTAAACCACCCTATTGTCGTTTCCCTGGTCAGTTGCAAGAGAGAATTCACTGTTCACACCGCTTACCGCTATGGCATCGGTTGGTGACCATGTCACTGCACTACCGGCTTTGGCAACCAGCATTCTTATTCCACCGCTACCTCCCCCGAGATTGACCACGATCGAACTGCAGGTGACAGTTCCAAATGAAATGCCAGATTGAATTGTGGGTTCAGTGGCTAAGGCCACACCACTTAATGCAACATACTTCTGGGCTGCTCCAGGACTTGTGTGTGTAATACTACCTGATGCCGAACCGCTTGCTGAGACAGGAGAAAAGCGTGTAAAAATTGTAGTATTCCCCACTGTGCCTCCACTCTGTGTTAAAGTACGTGAACTGAAAAAGTTAGAGTTGTCCGTACTTATCTGGAAGCCAGTCGGGGCCGTAACCACGATGTCGGATGTGAGGTTTGTGCCTGACACTGTATAACTTGCAGATGCAGAATTAGTTCCTGCGACAATGTTCCCGAAACTTGAGAGCGAAGAAACTGAAGTTGTAATAGTTGGTGGTGCTGCGGAAGGAATCGGATCAATTAGCAAGTTATCAATTGTATATGTACCACTTCCATCACTAATTCTGATCATAAAATTGTTCAGAGCAACAGAACCAGTTGTTGCTGATTTCTCATTCAATTGCTTGCTTGTTCCAACCCATACATCATACTTGTCATTACCCACTGTTTCAGTTGAGTTATCAGGAGCGGTGTAGGTGAGGGGACCTCCGCTATTGTTAATAACCCAAAGAACAGTTTGAGTAGTATTAAAAGTTTGAGACGGAGATACACAGGTTGCAGCGACACCCCAGTTACCTGATGGGTAAGTTGTATTAATATAGAACAAAGAATGCTTCTTGTTAGCGGCGGGGTCACTAGCGCTATTTGCTAATCCGCTGCCTACAATAAATTGTGCCATGGTATTAGAACTTACGCCTGTCAGACAAGTAAAATCAAACTTCACCATTAGAGAAGTAGGTGGACCGGAGAAGTTTGCGTTTCGAACAATGCCCACATAGCCGCCGGAGCGAGCGAGTCCTAAAAGCCCATTACCATTAATAGTGATGGAAGAATTTGAAGAGGTTGTTCCCAACCAGGTGAATTGAGAATTAGAAGGTGTAGCACTTACATAGTTTAGGTCAGAGGTGACGGAAGTGTTTGAAATAGTTGTGCTACCAGTAAGTGCGTTGGTGAACTGTTGCTGAAAAAGAGAACCTTGTGCGTTAACCGGCTTTATAAGAAACAAATTTGCTAACAAGCAAGAAGATACAAAAATTATAAAGTTAAGTAAGATTGTTTTCATGGTTTTTTGTTTTAAAAGATAGAATGAAGATTGGTCAGTTTTCGCAATTATTTATTTGGCATGAATCATTTTTAATTCGGTTGAGCCGAGCATACTTTCTTCCCTGGAAAATAACAGAAGCGACCATTCCTAAAACTGGCTTTATGGCTCGCTTCAGCCCAGAGGCAAATTTCTGTTGAGTCAGTACAATAGTATTAGTTTCATATTTATTCTTCAGTAAACGATCGGAACTGTTCCCAAAAACCGAGTGAAAAAGTATTATAACCGGATAGAAACGATTCCTATGGTTACTGTGTTTGAATGGCATGGTTAAAATAAATAAAGAAGCTAAAAACTAGGATAGGAGCTATTTTTTCCGTTCTAGCATGATGCAGAAATATCTTTACCATACTTGAACGAGTTTAGTCCGAACTATAATAAAGAGAATAGGAGAAGACGAGACGTGTAGTATCAAATTTCAGATGCTGCAAATTCCGGCAAGCATCCGATCAACTTGCAGGTAAACAGTAATAACTGTAAATCAATCACATAACTAATAATTTAGAAGTGTTTTGCAGCGGGAAGAGAGGTAGAAGAGAAAGAAGTATATTGCCAGCTTAGAACTTCGCTGGAAAAGGTGAGCACAATAAGTTTGCAGTGATCCCAAACAAATATAATGAGTTAGCAAGAACTTTTCAAAAAAAGAAGTCTGGATTCAGGTATTCGGACAACTTTGTTCAAAATCTCCCTGTTTTTATCAACTTGTCAAAAAAGAGATAATCAGCTAATTATATATTAATTAAAAAAACAGATGTTTGAATTCCTGAATTAATACATTGTTTGAAAAAAAATATTTATTTTCTAAAAACCTTGGCTGCTTTGCTTTTTAGTCAAAAGAATACTTGTTGAAATAAAAGTAAATATGTGTATGTGACAGGTTCAGCATTCCTTAAATTACCAATAGTAGTAAATACCTTAGTGGAATCCTCATTTTCTGAGCTTTCCTGGAGGGGGCATTTGTATACTGCATTGGTTGTCAGTTATATTCTTTACACCCGAAGCGCCTTGCTCGAAAAAATAATTTAATATTACAGGTTACATATTCCCTCTCCGGGTGAACTGAAATCGCATCATATCCTTAATACAGTTCTGCAGGATTAACCGGATTTATCTTAAACAGTTGGAAAGTCTTATTCCCCCAAACCCTACTGGCCCTGCTCTTCATTACCCTGATATACCTTTTCATAGGTTCGCCCGTGAGCTCATTATGAATGAGGATGTACCCGGCATGGTGTTGCATAACCTGCAAATGAATTGCTGTCACATCCGCCGAAAAAGGATCTGCAAATCCTTTCCGTCCAGTATACAATGCCAGTGCTCTTGGTTTCAGGAATACAATAACCGCTGAATCAGGCAGGTTTTTGGCGACATAATTGAAGGCCTGGACAGTTTCCTTTTGCTGCGGACCGTCCAGCATAGTATTTCGGGATGCGGCTGTCCGGATAATGCCCGGGATAAAAAGTGCAAACATAAATGCTCCAAGGATAATAGCCTTGTTTGAACCTGAAATACCACTGAAAAGCATAATGGCTTTAAACCCTGATGCTGCATAGTACAAAAGGAGGAATCCTACCGGAATCAATAGCCGGAAAGCTGAATAGTTATTAGGGAATACCAGCAGGATCAATACGTAGAAAATAAAAAACAGATCAAAAACTTCAAGCTTGTCAGATATCTTTTTAATAAAACCAAAAAAGGTCATCGCCATGAAAATTGACCCGACAACCAGGGCGGCAAACCTGAATCCCCCGACAGCCGGGGTATAGATATATCTGTATACCTCAACATAATGTTCAAGGTTGGCCGGGATTGTACTTAAAAAATCACCTGAATAGTAAAAGACCAGGTAGTCGCGAAGGCTGCCTCCCGAAGGTACATGGAACAAGATTGAATTAAGTATTAAATAGAAGAATGCTGAAGCAACAACCAGGGAAACAGGGAATCTGAGCATTTCCAACACTGCAATCTTTTTGCCCTCCGATCGTGCAAGCTTCCGCCGGCTATTAAGAACCAGCAGCTGCTCAGCAACTATGGCAGCTATCAGAACTAAACCAACTGAACGTATAGCAATCATGAAACCGATGAGCAGGCTGTATAATATCAGCGATTGATAATCATTTTTCTTTTGCACTTTTGGGTACAGAAGGAACGCAATGACAAGAAACAGGGTGAAAGGCAGGTCCGACATTACTTCCTGCTTAAAAAGCAGCAATTGCGGGTTATAAATAATAATCATCGTGAGTGCAAGCGCAGCTGCAAAGGAGAAATGTCTGTGGTAAAAAACCAGCAAGAGGAACGCCAAGGCAAAATAGAACAACGAGATATAAGTGGTAAAAGCCTTCATGCTGTTGCCAAACAGTGCATAAACCGGTGAAAGTAAGATTGGAAAACCCACAGGATAAGCTGCGGGACCTATATAATTCTCCTGGCTGTAAATAAAACCGGTTTCCGACTGTGGTATGCCTTGTACAATATTCTTAGCCTGGTGGATGTATTGTGCAAAATCATCGCCCCAATCATGGCTCGAACGATTATCGATAAATACCAGGGGCAAAAACAACAATACCAGAAAGATATTCCTGTATTTCGGGTTTTTAATAAAACTCATTATAACTGATAGTTTCATCGATCGGTTCGTTTTCCGCATCAAAAATAAGAAGATGCAATGGATTAAGTCATGCTTTTTATTGAGGAACAGCTTAATCTATTATTTGACAGAAAATAGAAAGGGACAAGAGTGAACAGAACAGTCGAAACTCAGGTTTAACTTCATACTACCTTCTCTACTTCTGACTCTATACTCCCTACTCCCTACTCCCTACTTCTGACTCTTGGGCAAACCAGATTTCAAACTATACCCCGAGATGCCTATCTTTGCAAAAAAATATAAAAATGGCATTGGAACTCAGTGAACAGGAACAATTCAGGCGTAACTCCTTACAGGAACTATTTAACCTTGGCATCAACCCATACCCGGCCGAAAGTTATCTGATTAATGCCACCACCAGCGAAATTCTAACCAATTTCCCCGCTGATAACACCAGGTACCAGGAAGTTAGCCTGGCAGGCCGCATTATGACCCGCCGCATCATGGGGGCCGCTTCTTTTGTGGATATACAGGATTCAGCCGGCAGGATACAATTATACATCAAGCGTGATGATATTTGCCCCGGCGACGAAAAGACCTTGTATAATACAGTGTTTAAACGGCTCATGGACATCGGGGATATTATCGGGGTTACCGGTTTTGTTTTCAATACGCAAATGGGTGAAATCTCAATTCATGTGAAAGAATTGAAGATGCTCAGCAAATCGGTGAAACCCCTTCCTATAGTAAAGGAAGCTGAGGGCCAGACGTTCGATGCGGTAACCGACCCGGAGTTCAAGTATCGCCAACGGTATGTGGACCTGATCATAAACCCGGCTGTCAAGGATGTATTCGTAAAGCGTACTAAAGTAGTTAACATCATCCGTGAATTCCTGAACAGCCAGGGTGCGCTGGAGGTGGATACACCCGTTTTGCAAAGCATTCCCGGCGGGGCCACTGCCCGTCCGTTTATTACTCATCACAATGCACTGGACATTCCTTTATACCTCCGGATTGCCAACGAACTTTACCTGAAGCGACTCATTGTTGGCGGGTTTGACTGGGTGTATGAATTCAGCCGCGATTTCCGCAACGAAGGCATGGACCGCACCCATAATCCTGAGTTTACCATACTTGAATTTTATGTGGCTTACCGCGATTATTTCTGGATGATGGAACAGACAGAGCAGATGCTCCAGAAAATAGCCGTCGGGCTCTATGGTAAAACTGACGTGCCTTTTGGTGATACAACTATCAGTTTTAAAGCTCCATTTAACCGTATTTCCATATACGATGCAATTAAAGAGCATACCGGGATAGATGTTTCAGCCATGGACGAAGCACAGCTACGCATTGTCTGCCGCCAATTGGAACTCGAAACCGATAATACCATGGGCAAGGGTAAACTGGTCGACCTGCTCTTTGGCGAAAAATGCGAACATCATTACATTCAACCTACTTTTATCATTGATTACCCGGTTGAAATGAGCCCGCTCACTAAAAAGCACCGAAGCAAACCAGGTTTGGTTGAGCGCTTCGAACTGATGATCAATGGAAAGGAAATAGCAAACGCATACAGTGAATTGAATGATCCCATCGATCAGCGTGAGCGGTTCGAATACCAGGTAAAACTGATGGAGCGTGGCGATAATGAAGCTATGTTTATTGATTATGATTTCCTGCGGGCACTTGAATATGGCATGCCCCCGACTGCCGGTATTGGTATCGGAATCGACAGGCTGGTGATGCTCATGACCAACCAGGCTTCCATTCAGGATGTACTCTTCTTTCCGCAAATGCGCCCCGAAAAGAAGGCGATTGTGAACCTGGTAACCGACGATGATTTCATTGCCCAGGGCATTCCTGCCGAATGGGTTCCGGTGATTCGTAAAGCCGGTTTTAAAACCCCTGAAGAAGTAAAAGCCGCCAATCCAAATAAACTGCTCAACGATCTTAGCGGGTTGCGGAAAAAACTGAAACTGGAAATTACTTCCCTCAAACTGGAAGAGGTGCAGGCCTGGTGTAAAGATTGAAAACTCTTTCAACTTAATTATACATATCTATCTCCAATGGCAGAAACTGTCCCTTCCGGTAAATGTGAAACCCATTTATATGATGCCCCCTGTTTCTCCCTGCTTACGGATGAAGAGAAAGTCCTGCTGGAAAATAGGGCTGTAACCGTAACCTATCGGAAGGGTGAAACCATTTGTAAGCAAGGGGCTTTTGCATCCAATATTATTTACCTCGAGAGCGGTCTCGTAAAGGTTTATCTGGAAGGGAATCCAAAGAACCTTATCCTGAATATTACACCGGCCGGGCACATCATCGGAGTCCCTGCGATCTTCGAAGGGAATAATACCAATCTGTATACAGTCAGCACCTATGTTGATACAGTCATAAAAATGATAGATATCAATATTTTTAAGCAATTGTTGCTTCAAAACCCGGCTTTTGCTTTTAGGATAATGAATATCCTAAATGAGAATACTGCTCAAACCTACGGCCGTTTTTTCTGTCTCACCCAAAAACAGCTTCATGGCAGGCTGGCCGATATATTACTTTGTCTCTCAAGCCGGATTTTTAAAAGTCTTGAATTTGAACTTCCTCTTTCGCGCAGCGACTTGGGGGAACTCACCGGTATGTCAACTGAAAGTGTCATCAGGCTGATGAAAGAGTTGAAAGATGATGGATTGATAGATCTCTCCGTAAAATCGATAAAACTACTGGATGTTCCCCGTTTGGTCAGGATCAGTGAGGTTGGATGATACAGAAGCAGGGATATAAGGAGAGTGCAGGATAAGGAGTGGATCTGAGAATGCTATGGGACTAAGAATCCGAATAACCATGTACCTGCCTGACCTGCTGAACCGTTCCGGTCCTCAGGCTTCTGTCGCATTCCTGTATCTAAAACAAATCCTTAAGATTAATCTGTCCTTCATACAGATCAATTACGTCATCTATTCCCAATACTATGATTCTGTCAATTTTATTGGAGGTTTGACGGTACCATACTTCTACAAAAAAGTCGCTGAGAGCATACAGCCGGACATTGTAGAATATATAAATCCGGCACATCAGCTCTCTGCCTTGCTCAAAGAGCAACTCCATTTGCCTCAGGCTCGTTAGCTGCCTGAACTGTTCGGGGGTCATGCTGATTTAGTTTTCTGTTATTCGTTTTCAGTTCTTAGTTATTCGTTTTCAGGAAAGATCCCGCGGAATTGATGAAATTTTTCAGCCATAGGTATTGCTTTGTCCTACTAACTACCAGGATAAAACAAAGTTATAAAATTCGCAGTATTTTAGCAAGAACCAGTTAGATAGGAGAAGAGCAGACACACGTATAGGTTAGTGAACTATTATACAAATGAAGTTTTATCCGTCAGGGAATGATGAATATCGATTAGCGAATTAAAAATGATGAAGGGAACGACTACTTCATAAATTGATATTCGTAAACTAAGCCAAGCGTTCTCATGCGCTCCCATAAAATAAACAACAAGCGAATAATCATCATCCGATATTTTTAAACAGAAAAGGAATGATGAATATCGATTAACGAATAACGAATGTTGAAGCGTCTATTCCCTTGTTAATTGAAGGTTGGGAACATGGAGCACTAAGTTCTGTCAATTTCACTAACTTTGAGCAGTCACTTTAAGACTCCTGTAAATTGAAAATAAAACAGCACATTCCTAACTTTGTTACTTCCCTGAACCTGTTGAGCGGTTGCCTGGGGATTTCCTTTGCTTTTAACGGCAATCTTGAACTTGCGGCCTGGATGATAGCCCTGGCAGCTCTTTTTGACTTTATGGATGGCATGGCAGCAAGGTTGCTGCATGTAACATCTGAAATCGGAAAACAGCTTGATTCATTGGCCGATGTAATATCGTTCGGGTTATTGCCTGGAGTTATTGTGCTAGAACTGATGAGAAACAGCAATAACCTTCCCGGGTCAGGAACAGGTTCAATCAACCTTTTTCCTTTCCTGGCTTTTTTAATTCCGGTTTTCTCAGCCCTCCGCCTCGCAAAATTCAATATCGATACGCGTCAGACCGATTCGTTCATAGGAGTTCCAACTCCGGCTGCTGCCATTTTTTTTGGATCATTTCCGCTTATTCTGAAGCAGATTGCAGCAAGCGGGAAATTTGAATTCCTGGCTGCCTTGCTGGGCAACTATTATGTACTGGCAGCGCTGACAATTATTCTAAGTGGCTTATTGGTCGCGGAATTACCCTTGTTTTCGCTTAAATTCAAAAACATGGGCTGGAAAGATAATAAGGCTCAGTTCACACTGCTGCTTTTTGCATTATTTGCCCTGATTGTTCTCGGATTTGCTGCTATGCCGTTCATCATTATCGTATACATCATTTTATCGCTGGTTTTTTAAACTTTTCACCAACATTCCTCTGTCATACCTCCTTCTTCTCCTTTCTAAATAACAGAAATCCAAATGAGGCATCCCGTTATTTTCCTGGCTTTTCTGATTCTCCTGGTAGGGGGGTGTACGGTATATATGCCGCAACCGGTGCCTATACCGTTGATGACGGCTAAAAACCAGGTGCAGCTTAGCGGTGGAGTAACAATCATTCCCGGATTAACGGCTGCCGCAGCCTATTCGCCGGTTTCGCACCTGGCAATTCAGGTATATGGTTTTAAAGCACCCGATGAAATTAATTACTACCAGGCTGCTGCGGGGTACTATTGGGAAAACAGTTCAGATCTTAATTTAGAACTCTATGGTGGAATAGGGAATGGACAAGGTAAAGTTATCAGGACCTCAGATCCTTCGAGCCTTAAAGGGACACACATGGTTTACTTCGCCCAGTTCAATCTGGGGCAGACTAACCAGGGTAATAAACATATTGATTATGGAGCCGGGTTGAAAACAGGGCTTTTCGATGCCACGATTACGGATAACGGTTACTTCGAAAGCAGCGGTCCTGATCCTGTGTTATCGCACAATAAATACATTTTATTGGAGCCCGCAGCTTTTATAAGGTTAGGAAGCGAAAGGCTGAAAGCAGGATTTCAAATGAATGGCACGTCCTTTATCAGTATCAGGAGTAAACAAAAGCAAATCCCTTATTATACAGTAACCCTGGGTATAAGCCTGAACTATTTATTCCAGGTTAAAAAGCTGAAATAAACGGAAATTATCTCCTTAATTCAAAATTCTTCCCAAGATATACCTTACGGACCTGTTCGTCGTTAGCAAGGTCAGTTGAACTGCCCGATTTGAGTACCGACCCTTCAAATAACAAATAAGCACGATCGGTGATGGTAAGGGTTTCATGAACATTATGGTCGGTAATGAGAATCCCGATATTCTTGGTCCGGAGTTTTAAAACGATGTTTTGAATATCTTCAACGGCAATCGGGTCAACACCGGCAAATGGCTCATCCAGGAGGATAAATTTCGGATCAGTCGCCAAAGCCCGTGCGATTTCTGTCCTCCTTCGTTCACCTCCTGATAGTTGGATTCCCATATTCCTTCGCACATTCTGGAGCCCGAATTCAGTAAGCAGGGATTCCAGTTTCTCCTGTTGCTCATGTTTATTCAGTTTGGTAAACTCCAGCACGGCGAGAATGTTATCTTCGACACTCAGTTTACGGAATACGGAGGCTTCCTGGGCAAGGTAGCCTATTCCAAGTTGTGCGCGGCGGTAAATAGGTTCGGATGTGATCTCTCGTTCGTCAAGGAAAACTTTTCCCTGCAAAGGCTTGATTAGTCCGACAATTATGTAAAAGGAAGTTGTTTTACCGGCGCCGTTAGGTCCCAGCAATCCAACAAT
>JANXXZ010000317.1 GCA_025350385.1 Bacteroidales bacterium | reverse complement strand
TAGAAGTACTTCGTAAAATAGATAATATTACACTCGGAATTCCAAAGATTGTTTACCTGGTAGGATGGCAATACAACGGACATGATTCAAAATATCCTGCAATGGGTGAAGTAAATGAGAGTTTAAAAAGAGAGAATGATGCTACTGCTCTTGAAAGTTTAAAATGGCTAATCAAAGAGGCAAAGACTTACAATACAAGCATCAGCCTTCATATCAACATGTTTGATGCGTATCAGGATAGTCCGCTTTGGTCTGAGTATTTGGCCAAAGATATCATTGCCAAAGATAAGAAAGGTGAACCGATTAAAGGAGAAATACATGATGGTATGCAGTGTTATGCGATAAGTTATGCCCAGGAATGGAAGTTGGGCTACACGCAGAAACGCATAGACAATCTGATAAAAATGATTCCGGAGCTAAAAGAAAGTGGAACCATTCACATAGATGCTTTTCACTCTATGCGACCCGATGGGCCCAATGAACCTATAAGCCCATATTTGCACACATCTATTGATGATGAGATAAGCGCACAACGTAAAATATTCAGATATTTGCGAAAACAAGGTATAGATGTTACTAGTGAAGGCGGCATGTATAGCCTAAGAAAAGATCCTTTTATTGGTTTGCAAGGTTTATCATGGCATCATTATGAATTGGAATATGTAAAAGAAGATTGGCTCAATAAGCCTGCAAACTTTAGTTTTCTGCCTGCTCAATTTTCAGGTTATACACCAATGCACGCTGAAGGAGAGATACAGAAAGATCCTGAGAAATTATCAGGTCTTTTGGAGCAATTTTGTCTAAGTTTGGTGCCATGGTATTATAGAAGAAACCCCGATGTTTCAAAGTGGGGTACTATAATTATTTTGGAAGATGAAGTTATTTGCCCGATTTTATGGAAGGATAAAGCATTGGTAGCTTTTAATAAACAGGCGGACATAAATGAGAAAAGGGTAATACTTCCTACTACCTGGGTGGGTACAAAAGAAGTACAATTGTTTGATTTAACAATAGAAGGCCTTAAGCCAAAATCTGTAATAAAAGTAACTGACGGTGTTCTCTATTTAAGCATTAAGAAAAATCAGCCATCCGTGATAATGCCGATCTAATCCATTTTAAAATAATATTTAACCTTTAACCTTTAACCTTTAACTGTAACCTAAAGCCTATGAAGGATAACTAACAAAGCAAAAGCGGGATAGTGTTTGTCCACGATCCCACCAGACTAAGCACTTCATTTCTCTAAGAAACTTTTTGTAAACTTAATCTATTCAAATCTATGAAAAAAAATCGAGATTATTATGGGAGAATTCTGTTAAGATTCCTTCCAAAAAAAACATTAAAAGTCATGAAAATAACCCTCCTCTTATCTATCCTGACAATTTCTCAGCTCTGGTCAACTGAAACATATTCACAGATGACTAAGCTTAGCCTTAAGCTTGAAAATGTTAAAATCTCACATGCGCTTAACGAGATTGAAAATCAAAGTGAGTTTTTTTTCCTCTACAGTTCCAAGCTGATCGATGTAGAAAGAAAAGTGAATATCGATGCAGATAAAGAACCTATCAAAGATATTTTAAGTAAAATTTTTGGTGAGAATGTAAAAATTACAGTCTATGACCGGCAGGTTATACTCGCTCCAAGTGATTTGAATATTCCCTCTGCTGCCATGCAACAGAAGAATACTGTTTCAGGAAAGATTACAGATGCTTCAACCGGAGAATCAATGCCTGGCGTTAATATTACAGTTAAAGGTACAAGTATCGGTTCGATTACGGGTACAGATGGTAAGTACTCATTGTCCCTGCCAAGTAAAAGCGCTACGCTTGTAATATCGTTCATTGGCTACGCAACTCAGGAGATCGTCGTTGATGGCAGAGCAGTGCTCGATATTACTCTGGCGTCCGAGGTAAAAGGACTTGAAGAAGTTGTAGTTACTGCTTACGGAACTACTAAACGGGCTGCTATTACAGGGTCGATTACTTCAATTCCAGCGAAAAGACTTGAAATCAATAAAGCAACCAATATTGCAGCAGGATTACAGGGTTTGGTTCCGGGTGTTCAGATTATTATGACCTCCGGTCAGCCAGGAGCCAATCAGGATATTATGATCAGGGGCCTGGGCTCAATGACTGCATCTTCATCTCCTCTTTATGTGGTTGATGGCGTTCCGTTTGATTTGTCGCTCAATTCAATTTCTACCGAGGATATTCAGTCTATTTCAGTCCTGAAAGATGCATCAGCAGCATCTTTATATGGCGCTCGTGCTGCTAATGGCGTTGTGCTTATTACTACCAAGAAAGGAACTTCGGATAAGCCAAAAATTGATTTTTTCGCATCTTTTGGAACCTCCGAATTAGCCGTGCCCTACCCGAAAAAAGCATCACCTGCCAAACAGTGGGAAACAGTTTGGAAAGGACTATATAACGATGCAACAGATTTTCTGGGCATGAATGATGCTGATGCGAGGCAACACGCCTATGACAATGTATCAGCTGCATTTTATAATCCTATGCCGTTTACTTTGCCTAATGGAGCAACAAGGATTTATCATTCAGGCTGGGATACTGATTATCCTGTTGGTTTGGATGGAAATATAAAACCTGATGCAAATAGGCTATGGAACTTTGATCAATATGGTTTTATGTTTAAGCATCGTCTCAAGCAGGAATATGGCATAAGTGCAGCAGGTGCTGTGAATGAAAAAAACAAATATTATTTTTCAACGGGTTATCTGAAAGATAAGGGAGCATATATCGGTGATGACTATGCCAGGATTAATGGACGCTTTTCTCTTGATTCGAAGCTAGCAAAGTGGTTGGATATGAGTAATTCAGTTTTGTTCTCACGCAGTGATAATAAGAATGCTCCCCAGGATCTCAGACCAACACGTGCATTCTCATCAGAAAATACTTTTTTTATCTTTGATTATACCACAGGAAAATATAAAACACGTCCAATGATTCCCGATCAACTAGCCATTGACAATGGCAATGAAACGGGGCGAATACAATACACCCCCGATATGTTGGTATTATATCAGGATAAAAGTGATGAAGAACAGAACTTAAATATCTCCACTTCGCTCACTGCTACAATTATGCCTGGTCTGACGTTCAAAACAGTGTATTCATACCAGCAATACAATTCCATACATAGGCTTAACTATCCGCCGGATAATGGTTTTCTCCTTGATCAGCCTGAAAATGGTTACATCGATAGATCGAACCTGAATGCAGCGACAAATTATTTCAACAATGTGCTTACATACGACAAACATTTCAACGATAATCACCACACTAATATCTTTGTCGGGCAGGAAGCATATATGTACAAAAAAAGCTATGCCTCTGCAAGCCGGGGCGGTTTAGCATTGCCTTTCTTTGAAGAACTTGATCAGGCAATAACCTATCCAGGGGTTTCTTCGAACAGCGATTCATACAATTTGTTTAGCTATTTCGTAAAAGCACAGTATGATTATAAGAATAAGTATTTTGTAAATGGGAGTTTCCGTAGAGATGGCTCTTCCAGGTTTGCTTCGGATAGGAGATGGGGTAATTTCTTCTCGGGGGGGATTGCATGGATGCTATCACGCGAAGAGTTCCTCGGATCTACTAAAGGTTGGCTTAATGATCTAAAGCTAAAAGCAAGCTATGGTGAATTAGGGAACGACAATATAGGATCTTATTACGGATATCAAAGTTTCTATGGTGTAGGTGGAAATTATTACGGGAAACTTGGGATGGTACCGGTGCAACTTGCTAATCCTGATTTAACATGGGAAACCAATATAAATATGAATGCTGGTTTCGAGTTTGCCATGTTTGACAGGTTAAGAGGATCATTTGAAGTTTTCAGAAGAAAATCAAAAGACTTATTGTTAGATGCTCCATTGCCAACTTCCTCAGGACGTGAAACTACGCTTAGAAACATTGGCGATTTGCAAAACACAGGTTACGAGATTGAGTTAAGTTATGACATTATCAAAACAAATGAACTGTTATGGTCAATCAATGCAAATGCTACTCATTATGTGAATGAGATCACTTCTCTGCCATTTGGTTCGAAGATGTCACAGACAGATTTAGATGGTAATACAGGTGTTGCATATTATAAGTGGAAAGTTGGAACATCGCGTTATGATATGTATTGCTCCGATTGGGCCGGTATTAACCAGGATAACGGAAGGAACCAATGGTGGAAATACACTTTTGATGATAAAGGTAATGTCATAGATAAAGTCAAAACGGAGAATTTCTCAGAAGTAAATAGTGCAGAGCAAAGGGTCAATGTAGGATCATCTTTGCCAAAACTTTTTGGTGCTTTTGGTACAGACCTGAAATACAAAGGCTTTGACCTGAGTATGATGTTTTTTTACAGCTTTGGTGGAATTGTTTATGATTACCTTAATGGCGAATCAAGCGTTTTGCGACAGAGTTGGGCTGTTTACGATAACGTGGATAAGGCATGGCAGAAACCCGGAGATATAACAGTTTATCCTAAAATATATGAGGACTACTCAAATGCAGCTTATTCGCGCCAAAATATAGGAAGCTCACGCTGGGTTGTTAAAAACAATTTCATTCGGTTGAAAAACTTAGTACTAGGATATTCGCTTCCATCGAATGTGACAAAGAAGATGAAAATAAACAGGCTTCGTGTTTACTTAAGAGGCGAAAACCTGTTTACAACCGGTAAACTTGCAGCTCAAGGGACTGACCCTGAAGCCGGAGGAATATGGGGACAAAATAAGTCAGGGTTGACTTATTTTGCTACGAGAAATTACAGTTTTGGCATTAATGTTACATTCTAACTAAATATAGAAACAGTATGAAAAGAAAAATCACTATAAGAATAAGCATACTTTTGATTTTAAGTAGCTTATTGTACAGTTCCTGCAGCAAATTATTGGACACTGAGCCCACGAATGCAGTGAGCGACCGTATAATATATAACAACCTCAGTATGCTTGATGCTGTATTGCAGGCTACCTACAGCAAGATGAAAAATGACGTGCCCGAGCATATGGCGAACATGGCAGTAAACATAAAAGTACTTTCTACAGCTTATGGATCTGATATCAACACTAACCAAAATCCACTATATGGTAATCTGGTTGCATATAAAAGTGCAAGTTACTATGATGCCGAAGGTTATATGCCTACAGAATATGCATCTCGGGGATTATGGGGTACCTGGTATTCTGCTATATACAATACCAACACTATTCTTGATAATATAGATGGCGTTTCAGGAGAGCAGGTTAAAAAAGATGAAGTAAAAGGGCAGACACTGGTGATAAGGGCCAGATGCTACTATAACCTGATCAGGTTTTATCAGCATACCTATATTATCGCCAAAAACAAACCCGGGGTGCCGTTGATATTAACTTCAGCTATTCAGGAAAAAGTAGCCAGGGCTACTGTAGAAGAAGTTTACGCATCCATACTCAAAGACCTGAAAGATGCCGAAACATTATTGGCAGGGTATGTACGGCCAAGCATAGCATATTATGATCTTGACGTTGTAAATTTCCTGTTGGCTGATGTATATCTGACCATGAACAACTGGTCTGATGCACAAAAATATGCCAATAAGATAAGAACAAAATATCAATTGATGAGCATAGCAGAATACCAGGACGGGTTTACTACAAAAAACCAGGAGTGGGTACTTGGATATGTCTCAACTGAACAGGATGCCAATTCAGAAAACCTTGCCATTTTCTGGGATTATGGACAAGCTGGTACGAATGGCCCCTACCGCCTTCTTACCCCTTCCACTCATTTCATTGATATAATGAAAGGTGATCCCAGGGCATTGTATGTTCCACATCCCACAGAGGCAGGAAAGCTTGCATCAGTTAAGTTTCTTGAAAAGAATGCCAGCGCGCCATACGGACACATGCTCGACATGAGGGCTGCTGAAATGTATGTGGTTGAAGCAGAAGCAGCTGCTCGCCAGGGGAGTATGTCTGAAGCATTAAATATACTTAACTTGATCCAGAATGCCCGCCCGGGAGCGGTTGTAACTTCTACAACCAATCAGAATGCATTAATACAGGCAATTCTTCTAGAGCGTCGCAAGGAAATGTACGGTGAAGGCTTAGACTATTTTGATATTAAGCGTTTACAGTTACCTGTAGAAAAATCGATTGCTAATGGCAATAACCTTAACTTGTCAGTGCCGGTAAATTCAAACAAACTAACACTAATGATTCCTGACAAAGAGATACTTAATAACAAATTAATGGTTCAAAATCCGGATCCAGCAAGTGAGCCTGTATTTGTTCAATAGATTTTAATTGCTATCATTTCGTTGATATGATCTTGCAGTGCCTGATTTACTTCCCAAATTAAACTTGATTTATTGGGCTCTGCTTCAAATACAACTAAAACGATGGACTAAAGTAAATAAATGTTGGGGGGCAAGTCCCCCAACATTTTTATCTGGTTTATTCTGATAGATAGAAATTAAAATAAACTAATCATTCGACATTCTTTTCGTGACTTTGAAAACGGGAAAGAGATACCTGGTGCAAGGTTGGGAAGGAACATTACATTTACTGTAGCTGGTATACCAGCAGGAGAATATCGTACCTATTCGTGTATATCAGGCAAAACTGTGCCTGTAAAATCAATCCGGGCAGAAACTCTTGAAACAGCCTATTTCAAGGTAAAGTTTGACACTAAACGGGGGGTATCAAATCAATCATCAGTAAAAAGGATTGTAGGGAATTGATAGAAAATTACCAACACAATATTTAAATAAATAATATCTGAAATGCTATGAGTAAAAAAGCCTTGCTAAAGAGTTGTTTGATTTTGATAGTTCTTACTTTTATTTCCATCGTTAACATTGCAATGGGGAGAGCATGGTCGAATAAGCCAGCAAAAGACCAGGTCACTTTAATGGTTAACCCGGGAGTTTATAAAGAATTAAAGCAGGAAATTCTTCAATACAAGAGTGATGTGGAGCTAAACTTTCCTGTACAGCTTACAATTGTTAAAGAAGATTGGGACACACCTGATGAACTTCGCGCAGATATCAGGAAGCTTTATTATAAAAAGAACCTTAAAGGAGTAATACTCACCGGGGCCCTGCCGATGCATAAATTTTACATGCAGGATATAGCCATTCCCAATCCGCTGTATTATGAGGCTTTCGAAATGGAATTTGTTGACAGGAATGGAGACGGAATTTCCGATGCTTATATTGGAAAACCTGATCTGAAGGTATGGGTAGCCAATTTGCGTGGAGTTGAAGGAGCTGAAGACCAGGGGATATACATACTGCGTGAATTTTTTAATAAAACCCATGCCTATTACAGCGGTAAACAGAATATTGAGCGCCGCGCGCTTGCCATTACCGGAAAGGATTGGCCGGATGGGGCTAATGAATTTGCTGACAAAATAGGTCGGCCATTATTTGGATCGAATAGTGTTGATGTATTGAGCTGCAATGAGGCTACACGTACAGCCATTTTTGATGCTTTTAAAAATCATACCTATAGCATGTTTTACATACAGATCCACTCCAATGAATCAAGTCAGAAAATGGAACCAGGTACAATCTATTCAAAGGAGATAGCTGAAATAACAACAGGTTCAGTCTTTACGATTAATCATGGGTGTTCGACCGGAAACTGGGCAAAAGCTGCTTTAAAAGGAGAAAGAAATACTGCAATGAGCTGGGTATTTGGACAAGGCATCGGAGAGGCAACTGTTGCAAATGTTCGCACCGGTATGGTCTATGGGCACGATAGCATCTATGCACGGATTCTAAATGGGGACTACCTGGGGAAAGCCTATTTGGCAGGGAAAAAAGCCGGTGAACTGGAAATGAATAATGAATTCCCTGATGGTAGTATTGTTTCGGGAGTAACCTTTATTGGTAATCCATTTATCTATATTTATCCAAAGAAATGAGTCTTGAACTAAGTATAAGAAGACAAATTGCCTCCACTTACTTATCGTTTGTTGCCGTTTGCAATCCGGGGAATGTTTTGAGTCAAATATGTAACATATTTTAACATGGAAAAAATAATCATAAAAAACATGAAGAATAAATATCATAAAAGCGATTATTTGCTGAATTCAAAAACTATTAGAAGCACAATTATTTTGATTGTGTTTTTGATACCATATATAGTTTCAGGCCAGGCAAGGTGGACCCTCCAAAATGATGGTTCTATTAAATGGAATATTAAGCAGGATATTCCGCACTCCGACCATATAGAAATGAGCGGAGAGCAGATTTCAACAGTACTTAGGTATGGAGTAAAAAGTGATGGCTCCTTTAGTTTGGAACGTTCATTAATATGGCCGATGCTTCGGACCATTCCAAACAATACCCACGCCAGTTTGATGCAACGGTATGCCATTGATTTCACTTCGCTTCTGACAATAAATGGTCGAACCTTAAAAAATGAAAGTGTTAAATCAATCTCGTTGAATGGCATACTTTTAGTTGAGAGCGAGTTTACTGACCCTGTCCCCATCCAAATAATAAGGATGATACTTCCATCAACTACCAAGCCGATGGTATGTGAACGGTATGTGGTTAAAAACCTATCAAATAAAACGATCAGCATGATTATACCCGAACAAAAAACAATTTATCATACCGAAGCGGATAAAGGTGTTGAGGGGAGTTATACTATAGAAATCGGGATACAAAAAAGTGGGCACTATAACTTAGCCCCAGGGAAGGAAGTTCTTTTTGATGCATATTTACAAGCTTCTTCGAAAGATCAGTCACCAATCGCTGTGAATGTGGACCAGGAGATAGCAGCCAGACTTGCCTTTGTTAAAGAGATGTGGAGTAATCTTGTATTTGAATCACCGGATACAACCATAAATAGAATGTTTGCCTTTGCCAAAATCCGGGCATCAGAGAGTATATACAGGACAAAAGGTGGGCTGATGCATGGTCCGGGAGGAGAGTCCTATTATGCAGCCATCTGGGCTAACGACCAGGCTGAGTATGTTGGTCCTTTTTTCCCATTCCTGGGATATAAAACAGGAAATGAGGCTTCCTTCAATGCATACGGGCATTTTGCAAGGTTTATGAATAAGGATTATCTCCCCATCCCAAGTTCCATTGTTGCCGAAGGTAAAGATATATGGGATGGTGCCGGCGACCGGGGAGATGCAGCCATGATAGCTTATGGTGCGGCAAGATATGCATTGGTAAAGGGTAACATAGCTGAAGCTGAAAAGCTCTGGCCATTGATAGAGTGGTGCCTTGAATATTGCCGACTGAAACTGAATAGCGATGGAGTTGTTACTTCCGATAGTGATGAACTGGAGGGACGATTTCCTGCGGGTACTGCAAATCTATGCACATCAACACTCTATTATGATGCCCTTTTGTCGGCATCGTACCTGGGAAAAGACTTGAAAAAAGACCACACACAACTCAAAGAGTACACAAAGCAGGCTCACATCTTAAAGAAAGCGATAAACAGTTATTTTGGCAGTAACATAGATGGTTTTGAGACTTATCGCTATTATGACGGGAATACTGTATTACGTTCGTGGATATGCATGCCTTTGGTCGTAGGAATAAATGAACGATCAGAAGGTACAGTGGATGCACTGTTTTCTCCAACACTCTGGACAAAAAATGGATTACTCACGCAGGCCGGGAGTGAGACTTTCTGGGATAGATCCACCTTGTATGCTTTGCGCGGTGTATTTGCGGCAGGAGGGGCTGATAAAGCTGCCAGCTATCTGGCCTATTACTCTAACCAACGATTACTTGGTGAGCATGTGCCATACGCCATTGAGGCATGGCCTGAGGGCAGCCAACGGCATCTTTCAGCTGAGAGCGGATTATTTTGCAGGATTATAACCGAAGGTATATTCGGTATAAGGCCGACCGGCTTGCGAAGTTGTATAATTACACCTCATTTGCCAAACAGTTGGCAAACTGCGAGCCTCAGAGAGATTCATGCCTTTGAATCGGAATTTGATATCATTTTGAAAAGGGAGAATGGAAAAATAAGGGTAACTGTAATTGGGAAAGAAGATCGATTGATACTGGACAAATTAATAAGTGACGGAGAGTGCCTGAAACTGACATTGTGAGATATCGCTATATAAGCTTATTTTAAGCATGATGGCAGACCATCTCTTTCAAATAAAGAATGGATAGAATCCAGCTAAAGAAATTAAAACTATTTACTAAACCAATAACTAGAGAATAATGAAAAAACTGACTAACAAATTCACTTTTCTATCTTTATTGATAGTTATTCTGTTAAATTCTTGCCATCGAAGTGATATGCTTTCACTTCAGAATGGTAAATTGAAAGTGGATTTCTATTCAGGAATGCCAGTGTTTAAAAATATAATTTATCTAAAAGATACTCTTAGACCTAACATAGGCAAAGGATTGGCTGTCAATGGTGAGGTGAAAGAATGGAAACAATGGGTAATAAAATCGACAATGAAAGGTGATACTGTTGTATATACCATGAAATTACAGCAACCTGAAATTACAACTGATTTTGTATACTGGCTCGATTCCTGTTCAATCCGGATGAAAATCAGGAATGTTGAGGACAAGAACAATGTGCTTCAAGAAATAGGGTTTGAGGAGCAGCCTTGGGTCAGTGTTAGTGATACCAGCTACCGATGGTGGACGGTGAAAAACTGGACAAGGGAACCCTTTGGTCCAAAGAAAGTATTTTCGAGGGGAATTGGAATGTACAATGCAATCAGCGGGAATGCCCGGGATACAGTTCAGAAGAAAGGATTGCCCAATTTTGCCTGCATATGGAATGCGAAAAAATTCTGCATAGCTTTGAAAACCAATATGGAGGTCTACCCGATTCGTATATGGAGCGACTCTGCAGGCTGTAACCTGGCACCAAACAAGTATTATTACCGGGTAAAGGACACTCGGCTGCCCGATTTTGAGGCACAACTTACCTTCATCCCCGATCTGAACCAGAATAATATTTCTGACAAAGGCGACTATTTTGTGTGGTGCAACAGGCAGTTAAAAGGTCCGGACCAACTGCATAAAAATACTTTCTTTGGACCAAAGGGTTCCCTTGTCCAGTTTTTCACCGTCCACCATCGGTAGCTGGTATCACT
>JANXXZ010000310.1 GCA_025350385.1 Bacteroidales bacterium | reverse complement strand
CCACAGTGTTCCCATTCATGTCAAGAGCAAGTGATCCTGTTGTATTGGTAGCGAATGTGTAATTTGCCGTGCTTTGCCCCATAGTCCATATACTAAGGACCAGGGCAAGCATAAACAGTAGAAACTTTTTCATAGATTTTGGTTTTGGTTAATTAATAGTTAATTAGGGTTAATTTGGTTTGATTAAGATCATTAGGTTTTTTCATTTACCATAGCATCATTTTTGGGTTTATGAATCCGTTTGTTCATTATTATAGCTGTTAGATTTCCAGTCACAGGCCCTTAAAACTCCCTAAATTCAGGGTAGTTGGCATGTAATCAGGCAATTATGCGTAATAACAATCAATAAAAAAGAGGAGAAGAGAAGACGAGAAGTGTATAGTCAGCATTTAGAAACAAGAAATTCCGGCAGGCAATTAATTTAGTTTAAGTGAACAGGTATACCTGTAAATCAATCACTTAACTAATGATTTGGTAGTGTGGTGTAGCGGGAAGAGTGGTATAAGAGAAGGGAGTATATTGCCGGCTTTAACCTTCGCCGGAATAAGGGGAGCGCAATGAGTTTGCAGTGATCCCGAAGCAAATATAATGAGATAGCAAGTACTTTTTACAAAAATAAGTTCTGATTCAGGTATTCGGACAACTTTGTTCAAAATTTCATCGTTTTCCGGAACTTGACAAAAACAAACTGATAATCAGTTAATTATGATATATTCATGAAAAATGATGTTTGAATTCAGGAATTAATACCCTTAAAGAAAAAAAAAATAATTTTTCTAAAACCCTTTACTGTATTGCTTTTTATACTATTTTTAGAAAAAAAAAGGCTTCGGATATCTTACAAATGTAAAAAACTGACATTAATAATAAATGCAAAGGAAAAAGGGAAGTATTCTGCCTGAAACCTGACAGCAATTTGTTCGATCAGGAATATTGATAGTAAAGACTAACAGATCATTAATGAACTTAAAAATAAAAATCAGAATCAACCTTGTGTTAAGAACAATTGGACGAAACAAATGTTGATTGTAGCAGGAATGCAGTAATGTAACGGGGGTAAAACAGGGCCTTCCCGGAACTCTGGCTCGAAATCAGGCAGACACAGCAGATATGATATTTTGTAAACGTTACTTTTCGGGTGTGCTTTTATAACTTTCCGTAAAAAAACTAACTATAAAGTACACAAAGAACATACACACTGAGAACACAAAGAAATATCAGGACAGCAAACGAAACAGCACATAAAGTAAAAGACTGTTTAGATTTAAAAAATTGTTACCCACACAAGCCCTCCCTGAATTCAGGGAGGGAGCAGATTATACTGAATTGTAGTTCTTCAATCAAAGAATAATCCTTTTTAGGATGTTCTCCCCCTGATTTCAGGGGGAGACAGAGAGGGTAAAAAAGGTTAGAATAAATTATAAACTGCCTCTAATAATTACTAAACCAAACTCCTATGTTCTCCGGATTCTATATCGAAATGCTTGCTTTAGTCCTAATTTGGCAGGCGCTGGTATTCTCGGGGCTATTCCTTGGAATTCAATACAATACAAAGCATTACCCCGATAAGTTTATTGCCTTGTTCATGTTAACTAATGCCGGGTACTTTGCTATTACATGGTTAGCCAATTTCGGGCATATTTCGGCGCTCCGCTATGCTTACCCTTTGGCTATGCCGCTGCTTCTATGCCACCTGCCATTTTTTTACTGGTATGTGAGCGCGCTCACCGATACAGGTTTTCGCGTAAAGAAGAAACAAATCCTTCACCTTGTACCAGCCATTGTCGTCCTTATACTCCAGATGACATTCTTTTTATTGCCTGATAATCAAGCTGTTCTGTTTCTGGAAAAAGATCCGCTCTCCCCTGCTTATAACCTGGTACGTGCAATTCTCCTGGGGATCAACTGGATTTCTTATTTCCTGGTACTTACCGTGCAGTTCATCTATTATGTAATGAAATACCGAAATCTTCTTCAGGAATACCGCAACCGGATTGAAGATGTTTATTCCTTCAGGGAAAAGATTGACCTCAGATGGATGCGTACCCTAATGATCGGGATCCTGCTCCTTTTTCTGGGTAACAACCTGGTTTATATACTCAAGATCAATTTCCACTTATTCCCGGTATTATTCTTTAGCCTGGGAATGCTTGCAATCAATTTCTTTATCGGATATCATGCATTGATGCAGACAACAGTAGTTAATGTGGTTACCTCAACTGCTTTGCAACAACTTACCTTACCGGTAGATGCTATTCAGGTACCTTACGGAAATGGTATCGATAAAGTAAATGGTAACGAAAAAGTAAATGATAACGAGAAAGTAAATGGGGATATTCCGAAATATAAACGTTCCGCATTAAAGAATGAAACGCGCGGGATGATTATTCAGAAACTGACCGTACTGATGGAAGAAGAGGAATTATACACTGAGGCGCAGCTCAGTATCGACCAGGTAGCTGAGAAGTTAAATGTGAATTCAAAATACCTTTCGCAGGCTATCAACGAGGTGTACAATTATAACTTCTATAATTTTGTAAACGATTTGAGGGTGGAGAAAGTGAAGGGGTTCCTGAAAATCAACTCGCTTGGCCATTATTCCATCGAAGGTATAGCACAGCAGGTTGGTTTCCAGTCAAAGTCGTCATTTTATGCAGCTTTCAAGAAAAGCACCGGGATGACCCCTGCCGCCTATCGTTCAATAAATCAAATGAAGGCGGAAAAAAAAAATGAAGTAGCCTGATTGTTTCAGGAGCTGTTGGAGGTTAGACGTTAGAGGTTAGGCGTTGGAGGTTAGACGTTGGAGGTTAGGCGTTGGAGGTTAGGCGTTATTTGTTATTCGTTATTCGTTTCAGAGTTTTAAAAAAATCCGCAATCCGACATCCGCAATCCGCAGTCCGGCATTCGAAATCTAGGGAGTAGTTTGTTGCTGCATCTGCGGAATAACCCCGTCGGTTTTATAGTTGATGCTGCTGCCTGAACCCGTATAGGCAAACATCTTGAAATAATAGGTTGTATTAGGGGCCAGGTTAGTGAACCATACTCCCTGAAGGGAATAATAAACATTCTTTTCCGTTGCGCTGTTCGCAACAGGAATCCCATCAACCGGGTTCTGGATAGCGTCAAATCCCGCCGCGCTCATTTTAACAAGATATCCGTCCGGAATAACAGATCCGGTTGCATCGTTCCATTGAAGATATAGATTATGCGCCGAAAAATTGGCGGGATAATTCGAAGGCTCGGGTAATACACCCGATCCACCGCCCCAAATGGCGGTGGCATAGTCAGGATTGTCAATAAATGGATTCCGGTTGTGTTGCAATGCATAAGCGGCTTCATTGCGATCAATTTCTTTCTGGGAAACAGGATCCTGTTGTGCCCATTGCAACATCATATCCCGCGCCCAGGGCAGGAGTTGGGAACCCACAGCCATAGGGCTTCCGGGCCAGCCGGCATCTTCGGTATAATACCTTGTCTGCATGTAAAAATAGGCCCTTGCAAAATCGCCTTTGTATTCATCGCGGGGTTCAAAAACAGTCCCGCTATATCCAGGTGTCACCGAAGGCCCCAGTTTAGTTCCATTAAGAGAAGTCCAGGTTGCTGTGCCAACTTTTCCGTAGGGATAGTTGCTATGCTTATTATTCACATACTGATCAACCGGGAATATATGGAAAAGGTCGGTATTCATAGGGGGAATATCTCCAAACCAGCTTTTGGGCCATGAATGCTCACGGCTGTAGCATTGCCCTTCGGCTGTAACACCCCCGGTTCCGCATTGGCCGGAACCCATCTGGTAAACATAGGGAGGATTTCCATTCGCAGTTCCATCAGGTATATCAGAATACATGTCCCATACAGTGCCATTGGGTTTGTCGTCGGTGGTATAAAAAGCATTCCATACACCAGGAGTATAGGAAAGCACAGTGTGGTTATCAATAATATTGTGAAGCGCCAGTTGAAGCGCTGTTCCGGTGAGTCCCGCAGCAGGATCGTAATAGCCTGGCG
>JANXXZ010000302.1 GCA_025350385.1 Bacteroidales bacterium | reverse complement strand
AAATAACTAATTTTGCTGCATTCCGGTTGTTATTTGTAAAACAATAAACAACCGGCATTCTTCAGGGCAGGGCGTAATTCCCGACCGGCGGTATAGTCCGCGACTCCCGGAATACCGGGACTGAACCGGTGAAATCCCGGTACCGACAGTAAAGTCTGGATGGAAGAAGGATGACAGGTACATGGGATTGATCCGTTTTCCGGGTCCTGTTCCGGATGCATGTTATATTTCTGCCATCATTCCTGGAGACAACTCCGGGTTTTTTTATGCCCGTCGACAAAGATTGTAATGCATAATTGAAAGATGATGAAAATATTAGTTTTGAGAAAAACGGTTTTCCTGTTCACCATGGCAATGTTATCGTTCAAAATGTTCGGACAGGGGTTCGGGACTGTAAAAGGCGTTGTTCGCGATTTGTCCACCAATCAACCGGTAGCAGCGGTCAGCATCCTGGTCAAAGGATCAGAAAACGGATGCGCAACTGATGCCAATGGTACGTTCAAATTACAACTACCTTCGGGAAGTTATTTGCTGTTGCTTTCACATATTTCTTATGTTGAAACAAGCGTCCAGGTTATGGTTAATCCTGATATGACTATTAATCTTGGCAATCTGACCATTGAGCCACGGGTCATAGGTCTTGATGCTGTGCATGTTTTATCCTCCTTTATTTCCGAACGGCAAATCCCGGTTGCTGTTACTACGGTCAGTGCCCGCACCATCGAGAGGCAGACCGGAAACCAGGATTATCCGGAAATTCTTAAATTAACCCCGGGTGTATACGCGACGAAAGTAGGAGGAGGCAACGGGGATGACCGGCTTACCATCCGCGGCTTTCAACAGGAAAATGTCGCTTTGCTGTTGAATGGTGTTCCGGTAAGCAGCATGGAAAACGGCCTGGTTTACTGGTCGAATTGGAGCGGGCTTACCGATGCAACTGAAGCAATCCAGGTACAGCGTGGGTTGGGAGCCTCAAAAGTTGCAATGAATTCAGTAGGCGGAACTGTAAATATAATTACTAAGAGTACCAGTACGTTAGCCGGAGGTACTTTCAGGTACAGCATTTCTGATTATGGAAATCAGAAAACGGTATTACAGTTATCAACCGGGCGGATGAAGAACGGAATTGCTGTTACTTTTCTTGGCTCACACACAACAGGCCCCGGTTATGTTGATGGTACCTACGTGAACGGGTGGGCCTATTTCCTTTCGGTGAGCCGCGAATTCAGTTCAAAACATAAATTAGTTTTCACAGCCCTGGGTTCTCCCGAAGAGCATGGCCAGCGTAATTATGGAATGACCAAATCGGATTTTGATAAATACGGAAACCGCTATAACCCGAATTGGGGAATCTATAACGGGAAAGTACTGAACCTTTCGCAAAATTTCTACCATAAACCCCAGATCAACCTGAATCACTACTGGGATATTAATGACAAGACTTTCCTGGCGTCTTCGGCCTATGTCTCATTTGGTGAAGGGGGCGGTCGTTATACCAGAACTTATAATAGTGATTCCTCTTTGGTTTTTGATATCCGGAAAAATAACCAGATTGATTTTGACTCGGTATACCGGGATAATCAGGCTAACAGCGATTCAGCGCTACTTTCGGATGGCAACTGGGTGAAAGGATATTCAAAAAACATCCTTACTAACTACCTTGCCACTCATTACTGGGTTGGTTTGATGAGTACACTTACCCGTAAAGTGAATGAGAATGTGAAGATCACAGCCGGAATTCATCTTCGCACCTTCCGTTCCCGTCTTTGTGAAAAAGTGAGTAACTTGATGGGCGGAAACTTCTGGGTTGAACAATATGCAAAATCCCTGAGTGGAGTAGCTGGCCGCTCACAACTAAAGAAAGTCGGCGATGTGATCAACGTGGATAATTATTCCATGATCCAATATGGAAACCTGTTCGGGCAGGTTGAATATGAAAAAAATAAAATAAAATGGTTTGCCGCTGCTACTCTTTCGGCAACCCTGTACCAGCGGAAAGATCCTTATAATTATGTAACCGATCCATACAGCCAGAAGGTTCGTAAGACAGGATTTGATCTGAAGACCGGAGCCAGCTATAAACTGGGCAGTAACGGGAATGTGTATGCTAACCTTGGATACTATAGCCGTGAACCGTATTTTAAATTTGTATATGTTAATTTTTCGAATGCTGTTGCCCGGGGCCTGAGTAACGAAAAGATTACAGCGGTCGAATTGGGCTGTGAAATCAGCAGCGGTCGGATAACCGCCAGGCTAAATGGTTATTACACGCTTTGGAAAGATAAAGCCATTCTTTCGCTCGAAAACATCCAGCTTTCTGACGGTTCGATGACCCGTTCTTTGGTTAGGGGATTAAATGCCCTGCACCGTGGAATTGAACTTGAAATTACCACCTTGCTTTATAAAAACCTGACGGTTTCAGTAACTTCCTCTGTCGGGAACTGGAAATGGCAAAATGACGTAACTGCGAGTATTTACAATGATAACCAGGTGTTGGTTGATACCCTGAAAATATATACGAAAGGGCTTTATGTCGGCGATGCTCCTCAGACACAACTTGGCTTGTCA
>JANXXZ010000296.1 GCA_025350385.1 Bacteroidales bacterium | reverse complement strand
TAATTAATTGCTGAATACTAATAAAATCCTGAGCTTCAATGATGACCTCTTTTTAAAATGAAATCCCGAATTTCGTTAAGATTTTTGCCTGCAATCATCCTTGCGTTTGTGTTTTTTACCATTACCGGGACGATAACGCATGAATACGGGCATATCGCTGCCGCAAAACTGTTTGGGGTTCAAACAAAATTACATTACGGATGGATGAGTCATTCCGAGAGCAAAAATGCGAAAGGCTTAAAAACCAGCTATTCGCAATACAGCCATGAGATTGAAAACAACCTTCCATTTGCAAAACAGAAAGAATTTGAGAAAATTCGGTTAAATGCCCGGAAAGAAAACCTATGGATTACGGCTGGTGGCCCGATAGAAACAATACTTACAGCAATATCAGGATTGATTATCCTTTTTATCAGAAGAAATAGGATCCGGCGCCTTGGAATTAAACTAATTTACTGGTTTGCAATCTTTTTGTCATTGTTTTGGCTTCGGGAAGTATTTAATCTCGTTGTTACTGTTTCATCAGGAATAATAACCGGGAATAACCGGTTTTTCGGAGGAGACGAAGCAAGGCTCTCGCTGATGCTGAAATTGGCTGTTGGAACAATACCTGTCATCCTGTTCCTGGCAGGAATTCTGGTATCTGCCTTTATTGTTTTAAGGATAGTTCCGAAAGAGAAACGGTTTACTTTTATCCTGGGAGGCTCTACAGGCGGAATATCCGGTTATGTTCTCTGGATGGGAATACTGGGTCCGATAATATTGCCGTAAAAAGGGGCAATAACAATACCTGACATCACATTCCTGATGGGGTTACATCGTTTTACTGTTCTGCCACCAATACCTCATTCTTAAGCCCCTTAATCTGAATAAATCATATGGTAAAAAGGAAAAATCATTCAATATGCAAAGTTCAATAAGCAAAGTTCAATAAGATCTGACCAGCTACTTCCCCGCCAGCCATTCCTTAAACTCCCCCGAACGCTCGGTACTGGAGATTACCTCCAGTTCGCAGGGCGGAACAAGGCTTATTTTAACCCGCGATTTACTGTAGGAGATCATCTTACCTATGGATTCGTAACTGATGAGGAACTTTCGGTTGACACGGTAAAACCGTTCGGGATCGGTGCGTTTTTCCAACTGATCCATGGTAAAATCAACAGGGTAGGTGCTGCCCTCGAGGAGTGAGGCAAAAACTATCTTTTCGTCCGTATAAAAATAAGCAACATCCTTTATTTCAATGGCTTTGATTACGTCACCAAAACGTATAACCAGTCGTTTCAGGTAATCCGTTTTTGCCGAACCCAGCATCAGAACAAGTTTTGAATAATCAAGCGGCGCTTGTTTCTCTGCCGGATGAAACCGCCTTAACTTTTTCAGGCTCTCAGCCAGGTTCTCTTTGTTTACCGGCTTGAGCAGGTAGTCAATACTGTTAACCTTAAAGGCTTGTATTGCATATTGATCGTATGCTGTGGTGAAAATAACAGGGCAGTCAACCTGAACTTCGTTAAAAATCTCAAAACTTGACCCGTCAGCCAGGTGAATGTCCATCAGGATTAAGTCAGGTTCGGTATGTGAGCGGAGCCAGGCAACTGTCGATTCAATGCTGGAGAGAATGGCAGACACGGTGATTGACTGATCAATCTCAAGCAGAAGTTTTTGCATACGTCGTGCAATGGCATCTTCATCTTCAATAATAAGTACAACCATAGTTTTAAGACTTGATCAAGGGTAATTTGATAATAAATTCATCGCTGCTTTCAATCACAATTACATTTTCATAACCCAACAGGCGGTAACGGCTCTTGATGTTCAACAATCCAACACCGGTTGAGGGTTCAAGCAGTTTTTTACGTTGGAGGTTGTTTTTCATACACAAATATTTGCCTTCAATATAGATTTGCACCAACAAAGGCTTTTCGGCCGAAACCACATTATGCTTGATGGCATTTTCAACCAACATCTGCATGGCAAGAGGAGGGATCATAGTAGTAATTTTTTCCGGATCAATATAGATTTCCATCCTGAAATTATCGCCATACCTCTGCTGCTGAAGATACCGGTAGGTTTCTATCAGTATTAGTTCTTCTGACAGCGGGATAAGGTCCTTATCGCGGTACTCAAGAATGTTCCTGAAGAACTGTGACAGCTTCTGCACATATTCAATTGCAGTCTCTTTATCCTCATCAATAACCGACATGAGTGTGCTGAAACTATTGAAAAGAAAATGCGGGTTCACCTGGCTGCGCATGGTCTGGAGCTGAAAGATCAGTTTCTCGCGTTCAAGCGTTTCCTTCCGCTTCAGGGATTCTTCCCGGAGGCGAACCACAATGAAAACCAGAGCAAAAATAAGCAGTATGATGGTGAGGATAAACCAGAGCGCTTTCCAGAACGGTTTCCGTATTTTAAAAGTATATGCAAGGCCTGCTGAGTTGTTGTAATTGCCTTTTAAGGCAGATCTTACCTTGAAAACGTATTTCCCCGGCGGCAGGCTTGAATAGGTTACCAGATTATTGCGGGTATTGATCCAATCAAGATCATACCCCTCTAGTTTTATCTGGTAGGTAACCTGCTCGGGGGCGCTCACCCATATTGCATTGAAAAAGAAAGACAGATGGTTTTGTGTCCATGAAAACACATGCTGGTTAATATAATTAGTAGTGCCAAGGAAAACTGCTACTTTTTTGAGTTGCAGTGAAGGAATCATGGGTTTGGAACTCCCGGGGATTTCAATCCGAATCATCCCTTCCTGGGTACCCAGCCAGAAACGGTTCGATCCTGTTCCCGAAATGACGTTAAGGTCAGGGTTGATGGCGTCGAGGTTGAGTTCTGATCCATAATACATGAATAAACCAGTTTCAATATCAAGTACATCAATACCATGATCATGGGCAAATAATACATGCTTTTGCCTGTCCGAGGCGATGCTGGTAATCTGCATATTGCTCAGTCCATTTGCCAGCGTATAGTTCCGGAACTTTTTTCCATCATATTTATATATGCCGGCTGTAGAAGTGCTGAACCAGATATTGCCATCCATGTCCTCGGTTATTGAATATACAACCTTGCTTTTAAGTCCGTCCTTTTCACTGTAGCTGACAAATTTGCCGTTTTCGAGCAGTGAAATTCCTTTCCCATCAGTTCCAAACCAAACCCGGTTTTTTGAATCGACCAGAACCGTATAAATATAATTATTACCTGGCCCGTTTTCCTGGCTAAAGTTGTCGAAATGCAGGTTAGCCCAGTCGTTGTATATATTTCCCCTGATGGAGCACCGGAGAGCGCCTCCCAACGTGGCAAGCCAGATTTCTTTGCCTTTACCTGCTATTGAAAGGATGTTTCCATTGGCCAGACCATCTCTTTCATTAATGAGTCGTATAGATCCGGAAGAAGGATTGATCCTCAGCAGGCCTTCCCCGAATGTTCCGGCCCATATATATCCCAGAGAATCCTGGTACAAACTGATGATGCGGGTATGCCGTTTAAGCGGAAGGCGGATTTCAGTTGGTGGTCTGATGTTGAATTCATTGGGGGAGAATCGGAACAACTTGCCCTCACTGCTATACCAGACCATTCCTGTCCGGTCGGTCAATATACTTTGAATACTGCCCAGCCTGGATTTCCCTATGCTCTTTAACCGCTTGAAACCAGGACCAGGTGAGAAAATCAGCTCATTACCCGTTGAAATCCAGCAATTTCCCTGGTTATCCGACAAAAGTTCATTTACTTTAGGAAAACTGAAATTTTCGCCGGTTTTATAACTCAGCGGAGGATATTTATGAGAGGGATTTACTTCCAGGATCCCGTTTTT
>JANXXZ010000294.1 GCA_025350385.1 Bacteroidales bacterium | reverse complement strand
TAGGTTCCAGGAACAAGGTTGGTCCTTCGGAGCGCATACTGGTACGAAGTAACCCGGCAGCATCATCGGCAAAGGAAGGATAAACAATCCTAACACCGGGAATTGATGACAAAGCTCCTTCAATATTCTGCGAATGGTAGAGGCCTCCTCCGATATAACCTCCTGATGCAAGCCTGATGGTTATGTTGGGCGCAAATTTCCCGTTTGTGCGCCAGTATTCATGACTTACCTCGATGTATTGTTCCATCGCAGGCCAGAAATAATCAGCAAATTCAGCGCCTTCAATCACAATCCTGATCTTTTCATCAAACCGGCTCATCCCGTCGGCAGTACCCATAATGTAATCTTCGGCAATAGGTCCGTTGAAAACACGTGTCGACCCGAATTCCTGCTGCATACCTTTTGTAACATTGAAAATGCCGCCTTTTTCCTTATTGGCAACATCCTGCCCCCAGATAAACGTATCGGGATTCAACCTAAACTCGGCTTTCAGGGTTTCGTTCAGGGCCTGGATGAGTTTTAATTTAGTACCGAAAGTTTCCGTATGTATACCTTCCGGATATTTTTCAGACACATAGGGCTGTGGTGACACAAAGTCAAAAATGGAAGCCGGATCAGGGTCAGGCGCAACCAGTGCTTTTCGGTGGGCAGTCATCATCTCTTTCTGCGCCTGCTCATCAAAGGCATTTAGTTCTTCCTCGGTGAATGTGCCGGACCGTACAAGTTGAATCCTGTATCTGACGAACGGATCGGATGCTTTGGCACAATGCCGTTCATTATCGTCGCGGTAAAGCTCGTGTTTATCGGAATTGGAATGGCTGTGAATCCGTACTACACTTGCATGAACAATTACCGGTTCCTGGTGCTCCATTGCGTGCCTCTTGGCTTCAGTCATGGCATTCATGGAGGCAAACACATTCTTTCCATCGCAATGGATGATTCTCAGGTTTTTGAATCCCTTGAAATTGTCTGCGGCGTAAGTATTGGCGGTCTGATCTCTCTTTGGTACCGAAATGCCATAGCGATTGTCCTGGATAACGAAGATTACCGGGAGTTTTTCGTTGCTGGCGCCATTGATGGCTTCATACACATATCCTTCGGAGGTGGATGACTCGCCCTGAGAACTGATGGCAACACCCCGGGCACCGTATTTCTTCATTGCTCTGGCAACTCCGACCGCATGCTGGGTATGGTTTCCGGTTGCTGAGGAAACGTTATGGATATTCCATTCGGGTTTGGCAAAGTGATTTGACATATGCCTGCCGCCGCTTGCCACATCTGTTGCTTTGGAAATGCCGTTTAAAATAATTTCTTCTGCCGTAAGACCGGCTGAGAGGGACGTAAGCATATCACGGTAATATGGAAAGAGGTGATCGGTTTCTCGATCGAAGACTTGCCCGATGGCCAGCTGAATTCCATCATGCCCGGCATAAGGTGCGTGATACGACCATCCGAGTGCTTGCTTCAGGTAGTTGGGCGCTCTCTCGTCGAGTTTCCGGCCAAGGCTCATCAGGTAATACCAGTTTTTTAGTGTTTCCTTCTCTTCAGTGTCGAGTTTGAAAACTTTCCGTTTTTCCATTGATCTTTTAACGATTTAACTTCATATACATAAAAACAACTGATAAACACAGCGCATTTTATCTGCCCGATGCTTATGCATGTGTAAAGATAACAAACGTGCATCAACGATGCAATCTAATTCTTACAGGCACTCTCAATAAGACCTACAGCGAAATATAAACGGAGGGAATGATGTTTTGTTCAACAATTTTCAGGTAGAAACTACACAAAACGTAGAAATGGATATTCTTAAAACCAGTTTTCGGTTAGCTTTTAGCGGGTCTTTAGCAGGGCAGCCAGATAATTGTTCAGTCTCTTTTTCAATTTTTAGTTTTTCATTCCCTGATTAAAGTGTATTGCCCATCTTCATAAAGCCGTATAATTGTTGAGGGTCTTGTCCTTGAAAATACATCCTGCCTGAATTTTACAATATAATCCACTTCGTCTTTCACTTCAGGGGAGATATGACTGAATATTGCCGGTGTTT
>JANXXZ010000273.1 GCA_025350385.1 Bacteroidales bacterium | reverse complement strand
ATTGCTGCCAGAGTGAATTGCTGCCAGAGTGAATTGCTGCCAGAGTGAATTGCTGCCAGAGTGAATTGCTGCCAGATTGAATTGCTGCCAGATTGAATTGCTGCCAGATTTATCTGGCAGTAAACTAAATAAAAATACATTTGGCTTTAGCCAAACTCAAGGTCAATCAAGAAAGTAATGTTTCTCATTGCAATACTAAATCACAGAAGAAGAATCAATTATAGTTATGATAATCTTTTCTCTTAACGAAAAACAAATCAATTATAAGGGTAATGGCGATGAAACACTATTACATTACCTGCGGGAGATTGAAGGCATAACTTCCGTCAAGGACGGTTGTTCCGGTCAGGCATCCTGTGGTGCATGTATGGTCGAGATCAACGGTAAGGCAAAACTTTCCTGCACCCAAAAGCTGAAATTTCTTGAAAATGCACTGGTAATTACCATGGAAGGTATTCCCGATACTGTAAGGGACGTTATCGCAAAGGCTTATGTTGAAAAAGGTGCTGTTCAGTGCGGATTTTGCACCCCGGGGCTTATTATCCGCACCAAGGTCCTGTTTGCGGAGAATCCAACAGCCAGCCGGAAACAGATCAACAAAGCCATAAACCTGAACCTATGCCGCTGTACTGGGTATGTCAAAATTGTGGATGCCATTGAAGACGCTTTGAAAACATTACGTGAAGAAAAGACTTCTCCCACCGTTATTCCGGCAGCCGGTATCGGTCAGCCACTCACAAAATACAAAGCTTATGATACCGCAATCGGTAAACGCCTGTTTGTAAACGATTTGAAATTTGAAGGTATTCTGCATTCTGCGTTGCGCTTCAGCGATCATCCCCGGGCCAGGGTCATTTCAATTGATACCAGCGAGGCTTCAAAACTGGAAGGAGTCGTGAATATCTTTACTGCTGCTGATGTTCCCGGGGAAAGATATACCGGGCTTATTTTCAGTGACTGGCCATTAATGATTGCAGTTGGTGAAACCACTCGGTATATTGGTGATGTTATTGCCGGGGTAGTGGCAACAGATGAAAATACTGCCCGTAAGGCAGCAGCGCTTATCCAGGTGGAATATGAAGTCCTGGAACCGGTTTCAGATATGCACCGGGCTCTTGAACCAACATCCCCAACTGTTCATCCTGATACATACAATCTGCTGGAAAAATGTGTGGTGCGACGCGGAGAACCTGTTGAAAACGTCTTTAAAGATTCTAAGTATTATACTTCTGGCATTTATGAAACCCAGCGGATCGAGCATGCTTTCCTGGAGACTGAAGCAGCTGTGGCATTGCCGACAGAAGACGGAATTCATCTATACAGCCAGGGTCAAGGAATATATGTAGATCAAAAACAGGTCGCATCCCTGCTCGGGCTGGATGAGGATAAAGTTCGGGTTACCCTGGTTCCCTGCGGCGGGGGATTCGGGGGACGGGAGGATATTACCGTCCAGGGCCATGTTTCACTCTTTACCTGGCTCCTGCAGAAACCGGTAAAACTGCATCTTTCGCGAGAGGAATCCATCGCCATGCATCCCAAACGTCACCCGGTCTGGATGGACATTTCGCTTGCCAGTGATGAAAACGGTATGCTGACTGGTTTAAAACTCCGTGCAGTAGGCGATACCGGAGCTTATGCATCTGTCGGAACAAAAGTAATGGAACGGGTTGCCGGACATGCCAGCGGCGGCTACCATCTTCCATCCGTTGATATTGAGGCATTAACTGTCTATACCAACAATATCCCTTCCGGCGCCATGCGGGGATTTGGCGCCAACCAGGTTGCCTTTGCCCTCGAAAGCTGTATTGATGAACTTTGCTTAAAAGGCGGATTTGACCGCTGGAAATTCAGGTTCGACAATGCGTTGGATGCCGGGAAAATGACCGCCACCGGGCAGGTCCTTGAAAAAGGCGTCGGAATAAAAGCATGCCTGCTCGCGCTTAAAGATCATTTTTACGCGGCAAAATATGCAGGAATCGCCTGCGGTATTAAGAATTCAGGCGTCGGAAACGGGATGGCCGATTTCAGCGATGTGAAAATAAACATATTAGCCGGTGGCCGCGTTCTCATCGAACATGGCTGGACGGAAATGGGGCAGGGAGTTCATACTATGGCTATTCAGACCCTGCATCAGGAAACCGGGATTGATGCAGTTCTGGTCGACGTCAGGGTGGATACAAACGCTGAAATGCCGACTGGAATGACCACATCTTCAAGGGCAACTGCTCTCTTAGGTAATGCAATAATCAATGCATCTGTTTCACTTCGGAATGATCTTAAAAAACACACGTTGAATGAACTTGCAGGCATTACCTATAATGGCACTTATATCTGTGACTGGACTACCAAACCCGGCGCTGATGTCGGAAAGATTATCACGCATTATTCTTACGGATATGCAGCACAGCTTGTAATTCTTAATGATAAAGGTGAAATTGCAAAAGTATATGCTGCACACGATGCAGGGAAAATCATGAATCCAATGCTTTTCGAAGGACAAATCCAGGGAGCGGTGCATATGGGAATAGGGTATGCCATGACAGAAGATCTCCCGATGGTCAACAGCCGGCTGGTAAGTAGTAAATTGCGTGACTGCGGTGTGTTGACCGCGGAACAAACACCTGAGATTATTGTGATCGGGATTGAAGAAAACGATCGGGTAGGGCCATATGGCGCAAAAGGAATCGGGGAAATCGGGCTGGTACCAACTGCTGCCGCTGTGGCAAATGCGTTATTTACCTTCGATGGAATAAGAAGAAAGAGGTTGCCGATGAAAAGGGGGAAAAAATGATTTCGGATCTCGGATTGCGGATTGCAGATTGCAGATTTATAATTTTCAATTAAATGCATTTCTGACTCCATATTTCGGTACCAAATACCTGATAATCAATTGTAAATTGCAACTTTTCCCGATATTTAGTAAATTGCGAAAGAATACACTTTTTCCCTTTCGTTAAACCTATTTAGGAAACAATTAGAAAATTAAAACCGCACATCATGGCAACCCTTGAACAAATCGAACAATTTGTCGCCCAGCGGCATATAGCTGTTGTCGGCGTTTCCAGGACTCCCCAGAAATTTGGCAATGCCATTTTTAAGGAGTTAAAAACACAGGGATATACATTGTACCCTATTAGTCAGCATATGGCTGAATTAGAAGGAGTTAAGTGCTTTCCTGATATTGCTTCACTTCCTCCGGAAGTTAGCGCGATCGTTATAAATACGAAGCCGGTGCAAACCTCTTCATTACTCAATGAGGTAAAAAAGAAAGGAATTCCCCATATCTGGCTTCAGCAAGGCTCCGCCAGCCCTGAACTGCGAAAAACGATTGAAAAAGAAGGTATTCCTGTAATTTCGCGTGAATGTATTCTCATGTTTGCCTCGCCGGTTCATTTTATCCATAAAGCGCACAGGTTTGTAAAAAAAGTTGTTGGCAGTTATCCAAAATAGATAATGAAGAACAGCACCGCAGTTAATGAAACGCTTTGCAAGGCAACCGGACTGCTGATTCGGGATCTGCGATTACGCGAAGAGTTCTACCAGCGTCCGTTCCTCACTACTGTTGCACCGGTTGAAATGCGGTTGCGGGGCTATTTCTATTCGGTGGCTGTTTGTCATCAAACCTATCATTTGCAAAACGCTGCACTTGGCCTTTTTGGCTGGGATTACCTTGAAAAGGTATTTACACAATTGGTTCAAGACCAGGACCCCTTGCTGGAGGCCGGAAATCTGAATAATTTCAGCAAGGATGAACTGGCATTGAAACTGGCCATGTTATTTTCCCCGGATGGAAAGCCTGAAAATACAACCCTCGACAGGCTGGAAGAGCGGGCTCAAATGCTAAAGGAGTTGGATGAATTTGTGTCCGCAAAATTCAGTTCAAGCCTTGCTCACTTAATGGAAACAACCAGGAGCCGGTTAATGAATGAAGACAAAGGATTTTATGAAATTCTGTCGGCTTCATCAGCCTTCAGCGACCCGATGAAAAAGAAAATCACCTTCCTTCTTAAACTGTTGGAAGAAGCCGGGATGGTGAATATAATTGACAAACAGAACTTTATCCCGATCATGGATTACCATATGCAGCGCGTGTTGCTGCGAATAGGATGCGTGGAAGTAACAGATCCTTATCTTCATGCCAGCCTGATAAACCATGTTTCACTTGAATCGGATGAGGAAATCCGCAGCGCATGCATTGAAGCGTTCCGGATCATTGCCGGAATTTCGGGTCATGCGGTCACAAAGCTGAATGACTTTTTCTGGTCGCTGGGAAGAAGTTGCTGCAATGTTCAACCCTTATGCCAGTTTCATCGCTGTGAAAAAGAACCATGCACTTTCTTCCAGATTGTTGATCTGAAAGAGCATAAAGACTGCTTATTCACCCATGTCTGCCTGGGATTCACTCATGAAAAATACAGGAAACTTTGGCAGCCTGTCGTAGTAACTCATTATTATTAATCTGATCTGCAAGATGATACTATTAAAAAACGGCACTTACATTGACTGGAAATCCCTGGAGTTCAGATCAGGTGAAATACTTGTTGATGAAGGTCCCGATGGAAAACTGTCTTTTAACATTGATCCTGAAAAAGCCAGGGGAGCTGTCGTAATCGATTGTAAGGGGAAATTTATCACCAAATCCTTTGCCTGCGGCCATCACCATGTTTATTCAGCACTGGCCCGGGGCATGGGTGCTCCGAAAAAGAACCCCGAAAACTTCAACGAAATACTCCAATACATCTGGTGGACATTCGATAAAGCACTGGACCTGGAAATGATCCGTTCCAGCGCCCTGGTTACAGCTATGGCATGTGCCAAAAACGGGGTCACCTTTGCCATCGATCACCATGCTTCTCCTTTCGCCCTGGAAGGCAGCCTGGAAACCATAGCCCGGGCCTTCGATGAAGTAGGTGTCGGCCACCTGCTTTGTTATGAAATCTCCGATCGCGACGGAATGGAAATTGCCATCAAAGGACTGTCTGAGTCAGGTGCTTACCTTACCGGGCGACAAGGTTTGGTTGGGCTGCATGCATCATTCACGGTTGGAAATAGTACGCTAAAACAAGCCGTTGATCTTGCTTCCAAAACAAATTCGGGAATTCATATTCACGTTGCCGAGGGGCAATCGGACGAGGATCACTGTATAGAGAACTATGGAACAAGGGTAATAGAACGCCTTGCAGATGCAGGAGTATTGCAATTCCCGAAAACTATTCTCGGGCATTGCCTTCACCTTGATGATCACGAAAGGGGACTTGTGGAAGGATCACCGGCTTGGGTAGTACAGAATATGGAAAGCAATATGAATAACTCGGTTGGTTTTTTCAATTCAAGAGGTCTAGGGCAACATATCATGCTTGGTACCGATGGCATGCACAGCGATATGCTGCGCTCTGCCAAAGCAGCTTTCTTTGCCGGCCATAACTACGACCTCATTGATTATTCAGAAACCTACCGCCGTTTCAGAAATGTGCATAATTACCTGGATTCCAACGACTTTGAAGGCGATAGCGAAAATAACCTCGTCGTGCTTGATTATGATACTCCTACTCCACTCACCAGCAGTAATTTCCCGGGGCATTTCCTGTTTGGGATTGAAGCCCGGCATGTAAGCCATGTGATTTCAAATGGAAGACTGATAGTTGAGAATGGTAAAATAAACACCGTGAATGAAGCTGATATCCTCGCCGAATCAAGGATACAAGCTGCAAGGCTTTGGGAACGCATGCAAAAATAATTTCATGGATTGCATCCTTATCATAAATGGTACTATTTGCAACGCCGATTCCAGCTTTAAAGCCAATCTGGCTGTTTCAGGC
>JANXXZ010000199.1 GCA_025350385.1 Bacteroidales bacterium | reverse complement strand
GCCCTATTTTATCATGCACCCTTACCAATGCATATTTTAAAGATCAAGGTTTACTTTGATTTACCGAAGTTTACAACAAAGCTCTAAACTCTATGAACCGCCGTATGCCGAACGGCACGTACGGTGGTGTGAGAGGACAGTAAGGGAAATAATCCCTCACTTCCTACTCGATTACAGCTTATGAGCCGGGAATATCGGAAAAATGCTTCAGGAACGTTTCTCCTCAGGCACTCATGGCCTCTACCTCAGGGGCAATTTTCTTTGCCAGACCCTGTAATACAGTTCCCGGGCCGACTTCAATAAAAGTATCTGCTCCATCGGCTACCATATTCTGAACAGTTTGGGTCCAGCGCACGGGGCTGGTAAGCTGTGCAACCAGGTTGGCTTTGATTTCCTCAGGACTTGTAAACGGCCTGGCATTCACATTTTGGTAAATCGGGCAAACCGGGGTATGGAATTCTGTAGCTTCAATAGCTGCAGCAAGTTCAACACGTGCCGGTTCCATAAGCGGCGAATGGAAAGCGCCTCCCACTTTGAGCGGCAATGCACGCCTGGCGCCGGCTTCTTTCAGCTTTTCGCATGCAATCTCAATTCCTTTGAATGAGCCGGAAATTACTAACTGCCCCGGGCTGTTGTAATTTGCCGGAACAACAACTTCATCAATGCCTTTCAGCACTTCTTCCACTTTTGCATCATCCAGTCCAAGTATGGCGGCCATGGTTGAAGGTTCGGCTTCGCAGGCTTTCTGCATGGCAGTTGCACGTGCGTATACCAGGCGGAGTCCGTCCTCAAATGTCAGTGCTTTATTGGCGACCAGAGCAGAGAATTCACCTAAGGAATGTCCTGCAACCATATCGGGCTTAAAATTTTTACCCAATGTGGCGGCTAAAATCACCGAATGCAGGAAAATAGCCGGCTGGGTTACCTTCGTCTGGCGGAGATCTTCATCAGTGCCATCAAACATCAGGTCTGTTATCCTGTAACCTAGGATTTCATTTGCTTTTTCAAACATCACTTTTGCTTCCGGAAAATCTTCGTAGAGGTTCTTACCCATACCCACAAACTGTGCACCCTGTCCGGGGAAAACATATGCTTTCATAAGATCTTAATTTCGGTTAAAGGCGCAAAAGTACTAATTCCATTCAAAAAGGCCATAGAGTTGATTTATTCATAAAAAAGGCCGGAATATCCGGCCTGTAAAAATCCTGTTAATTGTGAGATTAGTTCCTCCTTCCTAGAAAGCGCAGCAGGAAGAGGAGAAGGTTAATGAAGTCGAGGTATAGGGAAAGCGCACCCATTATGGCATATTTGCGGGTTGATTCCTGGCCTGCAGTCATTTCGGAACTCATGTTTTTGAGTTTCTGAACATCGTAGGCAGTTAGGCCGGTAAAAATCAGCACCCCGGCAAAACTGATGATGTACTGAATGGATTCATTTTTCAAGAAGAAGTTAACCAGGCTGGCAACAATAATACCGACAAGCCCCATCATCAAAATACTGCCAAATTTTGTAAGATCAGTCTTGGTAGTATACCCGGCAACGGCCATTATTCCAAATGTGAGTGAAGTTACCCCGAAGGTGGTAGCTATGGAACCTGCGGTATAAAACAGGAAAATGAAGCTAAGGCTCATTCCTACCAGTAACGAGTAGACAAGGAAAAGCAAGGTAAGAGACATAGCGCTCAGCTTCTGAAAACGGAATGACATGAGCAGCACAAAGCCAAGTGGAGCAAGCATTACTACCCACCCAAAAATTGATAAGCCGGTTTCTGTGCGCATCAGCCCGATAAGTTCAGGGGTCACCGATACATAATATGCCGTAACGGCTGTAATGGCCAGGGCAATAAACATCCAGGAGAAAACACCGGTCATGAAGGTACGCACCATGCTTTCGTCACGGACTTTAATGTCGGCCAGCGTGTTGTATTGATTTTCGTTAAACATAAATCAAGGGTTTTAAAGTTGAATTAAGGGTGCAAAATTAAACATTATCACGGAATCAGCCATCCATTCTTTTTTAATGCAGCCTTGAGCCGATCAGGTGAATAAATTCAGTCCTTGTTTTATCTATAAGGAATGCTCCTGTAAAGTCGGAAGTGGTGGTAACTGAATTTTGTTTCTGTATGCCGCGCATACTCATGCACATATGCTGTGCTTCGATTACAACGGCTACTCCCATTGGCTTTAAGGTGTTCTGGATACATTCCTTTATCTGCGTAGTGAGGCGTTCCTGAACCTGCAGGCGGCGGGCAAAGGCATCAACCACCCGGGGAAGTTTACTGAGCCCGACAATGTAACCGTTTGGAATATAAGCTACATGTGCTTTGCCGAAAAACGGGATCATATGGTGTTCACACATTGAGTAGATTTCAATATCCTTCACAATCACCATTTGTTTATAGTCCTCCTTGAACATGGCCGAACGGAGAATTTCTTCCGGTTCAAGGTCGTAGCCATGGGTAAGAAATTGCATGGCTTTGGCTACCCGCTCCGGAGTTTTCAACAATCCTTCACGTTCAGGGTTTTCGCCTATCAGTTTCAATATTTCTTTATAATGAACTGCAAGGCTGGAAATTGCTTTGGCGTTATACAAGTCACGTTTCTCGTATCCATCCTGCATCGGGTAATCGTCCATCATATTTTCGATGATCATATCTTTTACTATTTCGCTGCTCATTTTTTGTTCTTAGTTATCGGTTAATGGTTATTCGTGCTGATTGCTGGTATTATATTTCGTTTGTCCATAATGCCCATTGCCTTAAAACTACCCGAAATACTCAGCAAAATTATTCTCCGTTTCGTGAACCTGTATGCAGTGCAGTTGGGCTCCAAGGTTACTGATGGGTATGGCCAGTTCTTTCCAGATGCCAATGGCTATATTTTCGGTCGAGGCAAGTTTTCCCTCCATGAAATCAACTTCCAGGTTTATATTGCAATGGTCGAGTTTCCTGATTACCATGCTGTTAATCAGATCGCTGAGATCTTTCAGGTTAACCAGGAAGCCTGTTTCAGTATCCACTTCGCCTTTTATTGTGACAAACAACGTATAATTATGGCCATGCCAGTTTGGATTGGAACATTTTCCAAAGACTTTTAGGTTTTTCTCATCGCTGTAATCGGGCCTAAAAAGCCGGTGGGCAGCATTAAATCTCTCGCGGCGGGTAATGAATATCATGGTTTTGTGATGTGTTTTTTGGAATTCTACTTTCGTTCCAAATAAAGACTTAGAATATGATAGTTAAGCCTGTTTAATGTACGCTGTCTTTAGTTAAACAAGGATTGGGTTGTTTAGTTTGGTGTCGGAAGAAATTTATGCTAGATTTCAAATAAACTAAGGTTGACAGCTTTTGTTTTGAATTCCTTTGCTATTTCATCCTGCTGATTTTTAAAAGCCAGAACACCTCGAAAATGGTGTAAATGAGATAAAGTGCGAACATGGTAATTGTAAATCTTATCGCGTCGGATCTGTAGTTATATGCATAGAAGGATATCACTATGAGTAACAGTAGTATTTTAAGCATGCTTGCAACCATGAAATAGTTTGCAAACAGGGTGAACTTTTTAGTGCTGGCTTTAAGTAAAATGTAAAAGAGGATATAGGTTGTCAGGATAAAAAGAAAGATAAGTCCGGGGAGGGCAGGAGTAGAGAACTGAGGTACTATGAAGTGTAAACCGAATCCAATGGCGGCAACAATTGTTGAAATAATGGCCAGATTCCGGGTAAACCGGATTAAAATATCCTTCATTTTTTTATAGTTGTGTTTTAATTTATGGTAGGTTAATGCTTTCTTAAAGAAGTGCCAAGTGCCGGGTTTAGCTTCGCTGAGCTCGCTTCGTTCGGTTCGAGTGCCAACGGCTAACTTCAGTTTTTCTTATGTTCAAGCATTTTTTAGTAAGTGCATAATTTTGATCTGGCATTGGAACTCGGGACCTGGAACCTTAACTTGGTTTGAGTTAAGCACCTGAATTGTTACTACAATTTACTAAAACAGACCCTATTTTATTTACGGAGAAAATCTTTTATGGCTGAATAAATAGCCCCTGCAACTGAAAGTATCGAAAAAATCACTGTAAACACAGGAAATTTCAGGATAAGCCATTGGTCAATTTTTACCCCTGCGAAGATGCCGATTCCGATAATAGCAAGCATCTGGAATGCAAGGTTGGTGTACTTTGCATATCCTTCAACGGGCTTTCGTGTTCCGTCAGGCAGTAATTGCTTCGGCTTTAAGGAAAGTTTTTTCATTTAGCTGTTCGTGGTTGCCCATACTGCATGCCCCGGTAAATACTGCTCCCGGTTCAATAGCAAGCTTATTTGTCAGAATATCACCACTCACAATAGCACTGGCTTTCAGGCTGAGTAACTCAAATACTTTAAGATGAGCTTTCACTTCACCCGAAATATCAGCATTCTGGCATATGATCTCGCCTTCAACCTTACCGGTTGAGCCAACTACCACTTTGCCGGATGATTTTATGGTACCGGTAAGCGTGCCATCAATCCGGATATCACCGTTGGAACTTATATCACCGGTAATATCGGTGCCACTTCCTATTAGGTTAACTGAGGGGGTTTCGGGAATAGTTGTTTTGGACATGCGGAGCAGATTTAAATTCGACGTAAGCAAAAATAGTGCTTATAATGGCATATCCGTATTATATCATTCAAATTTTACATTGAATGTCTTTAATCTGAGGTATGGCCGGATATTCCCTTTTTTCCCAGGAATAATCAATATCGGCCTGTAATCGAAAATAAGACTGAAAGATCAGTCATTCAGCTATTTGGAATAATTTTTATTGAAGAAATTGATATAGCCGTCATATTTTTTCTCACGGTAAAATATGGGATAATTCTCCATTGAAATAATGAATTGTTTTGAGTCCCCTTCCTTGATAGGAGCCATCACATAATCGCTGAGTTTCACCGCACCGTAAAAGTTCATGGCAGCCTGACTATTACGGAAACTGCTGATGGTAATCATTTGCCAGCCTCCATCCAGCACTATAGCATTTACCGAAAGGTTATCATTGTTGAAACTCTTTGATATAAAGTCAGTCAGCCTGATTTTAGTGGCACTTACATTCACACGGGCTTCGTTCAGCATTATGATATAAAAATGGGTCTGACCCGGAGAATATTTGTAAATGGTCGGAACAACAGTATCCGTAGATGTTGTGAAACCGGATGCCTGGGATGGAGACGGGTTATTAGCCCCGGCAGGCTGATTAGCTGAAGGCTGAACAATTGCAGCGACAGGGGCATTTTTACCGTATTTCTGGATAAGTTCTTTCGCCATAGGGGTAACAGAACTGTTCGGATATACTTTAACCATCTTGTTAAGTAATACCAGCATCGTATCCATATTTTCTGTTTTGCCTACCGATAGTGCCCTCAGGTATTCAAATTTTGGAAGGAGGTCCTTGTCTTGATAGGTACTTAAAGCCTCATTACTGTATAGGAGTACCATCCTGTACTGTCCGCGGCTGAATGCCTGGTAGGTTTCTTCATAAAGGCTTTGAACGCGGTTTTTCTTTGCGAGGACTTCCTTGTTATAATCAGGGTTTTCAATGATCATGGCATAATCACTATCGCCATACCCTGCAATTATTTTATCCTTGTATTTGGCAGCCATTACTTCGTCCGGGATATCCTTACCCATAAGGTATAACTGGTAATAAATCCGCAGGGCTTCCTTGGTGTCGGGGAAACGGCTGAGCAAATCCTCGAATGCCTGAACTGATTTAGTTATATCCTTTAAGCCGTCCTTGTATATATATCCCAGGTTGAGCAAAGCTTCCGATATTTTATCATTGGAAGCTGCAATTGCCTCAGGCGATTTTGGAATCAGCTGCAGGTAGGTTTTAGGATCTTTCGGGTTCACGGCTGCTCCTTTTTTAGTTTTTGAATCGGGAGCAAGTGAATCGCCAGGAACTTTTTGCGTGTTGTCGGCTTCATCAGGCGAAAAATTGGCAACAGCCCGTTTGTTTGATAACCTCCAGTTATCTTCAAGTTTTCGGCGGCCCCATTTCCGCATAAATTCCGAGTAACCTAAACTGATAGCTGCGGGATTATTAAAATACCATCCGCCACCACCCAGGTCCTGGATACGTTCGTTACGCAAATTCGGAGTATTACCGGCCATGGCAATATCCATCTGTTGCTGTTGTTCCTCTTCCAGCCTTTGTTTTTCCTTCCGGTTATATTCGTCAATTACTTTCTGGATAATGGCTGTAAGCTCAGCTTCGGGTATACGTCCCAGTCTCTGCATACTGTCCTCATATTGAACAACCTGGAGGTTTGTTATCAAATCGGAAAGTGTAAGTGTCCGGTTGTTGATAGCCTCATAATCAGGATAATCTTTGGGTAAAACCTGCAGCGTTGTGTCGTAATAGGCTTTGGCATTCTCATAATTGAGCCGGTCGAAGCTCATATTAGCCAGTTTCAGCGCTGAGGTGGTTTTTTGATAATCATTGTTCACACTGGTTCCTACCGATAGTTTAAGGTAATGCATTACCAGGGTGTCGTTCTTATCAAGTTCAGCCAGTTCGGAAAGAGCAAAATAAATCTGGTCGCGGAAATCCTTGTTTTTGCCATCTTTCAGCATTTTCCGGAGTTGCTTCTGCAGGTTGGATTTGTCGCCCGAGTAGATATCAAACGATCTCGCCATATTAATGCGGGCATTAAAAGCCATCTCGAATGAAGCAGGGCCTTTGATCACCCTGGTATAATACTCCGTGGCTTTGGGGAAGTTCTTGTCCTGTTGGTTTATCTGGGCAAGAATATAATCGAGCCGCATTTTGAATTTACGGTCGGTTGTAAGTTCAAGGCCTTGTTCAAGGTAAGTTTTTGCAGTTGAGAGGTTGTTATTTAGGATATAATAATCAGCATATACCAACGGGATGTCGCGTCGTACAGAAAATGGGACTTTTTCCTTGCTCACCAGCCCGTCAAGCTGGTCAAGCTGTGTAAACGCATCTTCATATTTTTTCTGCTGGATATTCGTTTTTATCTGCCAGAGCAAAGCCTCATACTGAACCGGGTTGTCAATATATTGTTTCATCACGAAGTCAAAGGTTCGGCGTGCCGAATTATAATCCTGTTTATAAAACTGCGCTTTACCTATAAGCATGTAACAATCATCAATCCAACGGTTATACTCTGTTTTCTTAAAATATAGGGAATGACGTTGAATGGCTATCGTGGCTTTCTCGATAGCCCTGTCCATGGCTGAATAAATTTTACGCGAATCGTCGGCCGTACCATAATTATTGACTAAAAGTATTTTATTATAGTTATCGCGTAAATTTTTATTGAGATCAGCAAGCCCGTTTTTGAAACTTTCGTTTCCGTTCCAGTAGATATTATAATGAGTGGTAAGGTTATGATAAACCCTGCGGGTAAAGGTATTTTTCTTGGTCGAACAGGAAATGGCAAGGATCATGCTCCCGAGCAAGGCTATGGATAAGAATATTTTTGTGCGAAGGCGTTGTTTCAAGAGCAGATTGTTTTATTAACCCCGAATTAAGGTAAGTCGATAACGTATTAACTCAAAGTCTGCAAAATTATTTTATTTTTTCCAAAGTGCAGCTAATAGTTCCCAAATCCATGTAATAGTTTGAAGTATTGGTGCGGATAAAGGTATGCAGGAATTTCTAAAGGGGCGTTTAGTTAAATAATACTAAATCAATTACCCTGTATCGGAGTGTTTTAATGACATGCTTGTAGTTTTTTTAGATATTTGCAGAAAAATGCCGGCCCGGTTGCCGAAACGATGAGTGGATTCAAAACAGAAGGAAGGAAAATCTGGCAGCTTATGCTGCAGAGGATTCGCGACAAATACCGCCTGGTTATTCTGAATGAGGAAACCTTCGAGGAAAGACTTTCCATCAGTTTATCCCGCCTTAACGTGTTTGTAGCTATTGGCCTGCTTTCAATTATCCTTGTTTTTATTACCACTTACATCATCGCATTTACCCCGCTTAAGGAATATATTCCCGGATACACTGATGTAACCATGCAGCGCCGAATTTACGAATTGCAACTCCGGTCCGATAGCGTGGGGCGCTCCCTCAAAGCTAATGAGCAGTATCTTAAGAACCTGAGAAACGTTTTGGGCGGGGAAGATTTGCAGGTGACACGTGCTTTGCCGGCAGATACTGCTGCATTGAAAAATTACAAAAATATCACTGACAAACGATCCAAAGAAGATTCGCTTCTTCGAGCCGATTACGAAAACCAGAGTAAGTACAATCTTTTCCGGGCCGAGGAATCCTCAAAAAGTCAGGTTTCGCAAGTGAGAAACTTGACTTTTTATTCACCTCTCAAAGGAATTGTTACCTCTGACTTTAACCCGGTCGCTGCACATTATGGTATTGACATTGTAGCCAACCGCGATGAAGCAATAAAGGCAATACAGGACGGAACCGTAATTTTTGCAGGCTGGACTATTGAAACAGGTTATACGATTGCCCTTCAGCATCCGGGAAATATCATTTCCATTTACAAGCATAATTCAGTATTGCTTAAAAAAGAGGGAAGTTTTGTCCGTGCCGGTGAAAGCATCGCTATCATTGGCGAATCAGGTGAACTCAGCACAGGACCTCATTTGCACCTCGAAATCTGGATCAACGGAAACCCGGTAAACCCGAAGGATTATATTGTTTTTTAACTTCGGGAAGCTTAAAGAAGATAGTTGGTTTGGCTCCTGAGAACATTCCGGCATCCTCATTTATAATTATATAATTTAAACTCTCTTTCTCCTGAAACGTCGCATCGCCATATTAGGCTCAACCGGTTCAATCGGAACCCAGGCACTCGAAGTTATACGCGAACATCCACGTGAACTTGATGTGGAAGTGCTTACTGCGCATTCGAATGCTGCACTGCTTATCAGGCAGGCATTGGAATTCAAGCCCAACGTGGTTGTGATCGGCAAGGAGAGTATGTACGAAAAAGTATCCGAAGCTCTTGATCCCTTTAATGTCAAGGTTTATACCGGGGATGCAGCCATCAGCCAGGTAGTTTCTATGGAAACGATTGATATGGTGCTGGTCGCCCTGGTAGGTTTTTCGGGGTTAAAACCGACGCTTGAAGCAATCAAAGCTGGAAAGAACATTGCTCTTGCCAATAAGGAAACCCTTGTTGTGGCAGGCGAACTGGTTACCGGCCTTGCCCGCGAAAAAGGAGTGAACATTTATCCTGTCGATTCGGAACATTCAGCTATTTTTCAATGCCTTGCCGGTGAATTCCACAACCCGGTTGAAAAAATAATCCTTACCGCTTCCGGCGGACCATTCAGGGGGATGAACCGCGAAGATCTTGCCCATGTTACTAAAGAAGATGCTCTCAAGCATCCCAACTGGAAAATGGGGTGCAAGGTTACCATCGATTCGGCAACCATGATGAATAAAGGACTTGAAATTATTGAAGCCAGATGGCTTTTCAGCCTGAAGCCGGAACAAATAGAAGTACTGGTGCATCCGCAGAGTATTGTTCACTCAATGGTTCAGTTTGCTGATGGCTCAATAAAGGCACAAATGGGATTGCCGGATATGCGATTGCCAATCCAATACGCATTGTCATATCCTCAGCGGCTGACTTCATCATTTCCCAGGCTTAATTTGGCCGACTTTCCACTGCTTAGTTTTCAAAGACCGGATCCGGAAAGTTTTCAGTGTCTGGAGCTGGCATACGGGGCTATGAAAGCCGGCGGAAATATGCCCTGCATCCTGAACGCTGCCGATGAAGTGGCGGTTCATGCATTTCTTCGCGATGAAATTGACTTTCTCGGAATTCCGCGACTCATTGAAAATTGTATGCTTGAAGCAGATTTCATTTCTAAACCCGATTACAACGATTATGTTAACACCGATCACAATACGCGATTGCTCGCAACTGAAATCCTTCGTAAAATGAATGAATGATAGCATTACCTTTGCCAACTGCAAGCAGATTGAAAAAGGCAAATGGTCTGATGAAATACTTTTATCATAACTTACTTGTTAATTTGAATTTCCCAAAAGTTATTAGTTAACAGTTATCGGTTATTCGTTGTCGGATATACATTTAGGAAAAACTACGCAAGTAACAAATAGCAAATCACAATTAACAAATAACCAATAACCAATAACCAATAACAATCACCTCCGCAACACCATAACGTAACACCACTCCATGATTATACTGATTAAAGCCGCACAATTATTACTCAGCCTTTCCATTCTTGTGATATTTCACGAGTTTGGCCATTACCTGACTGCAAAGATATTTAAGACCCGGGTTGAGAAATTTTACCTGTTTTTCGATCCCTGGTTTTCGCTTTTTAAATTTCGCAAAGGGGAAACTGAATATGGCATCGGGTGGCTTCCCCTGGGAGGATATGTTAAAATATCCGGTATGATTGATGAATCCATGGATAAAGAGGCAATGAAATTACCACCCCAGCACTGGGAATTCCGGTCAAAACCGGCCTGGCAACGCCTTATTATCATGCTGGGCGGGGTCACCGTTAATATTTTACTTGCAGCAGGTATTTACATCGTTACTTTGGCAGCCTGGGGCGAAGAGTATCTTCCAACTCATGAAGTTAAATACGGCATTACAGTTGATTCGCTTGGTCAACAGCTGGGTCTTCGTAACGGTGATAAGATTCTGAGTGTGGATAACCAGGTTGTGGAAGATTTTTTTAAAATTCCCGGTCGTATTATTCTTGATAATGCTAAAAGTATACAGATTGAACGGGATGGTAAGAAATCGGAAATAGCCATTCCGGTAGGATTTCTTTCAAAACTGATCAAACACCAGTCGGTCGAGTTTATCAGCGTCCGGATTCCGTTTGAAATAGCTGGTTTTGCCAAGAAATCCCCGGCAAAAGAAGCAGGCCTGAAAGTTGGGGATAAGATCATTGGACTGAATGATCAAGTAACACCTTATTTTGACCAGTTTAAATCAGAAGTTGGGAGGATGAAAAATCAGATGGTTACGGTGGTAGCCATCAGGGGAATTGATACAGTGAAGCAACAGTTGAAGGTTTCACCCGAAGGTCTGATAGGAGTAGCACCCCAGTTACCGACCAGGTATTTCACCTTTAAGGAACACAAGT
>JANXXZ010000167.1 GCA_025350385.1 Bacteroidales bacterium | reverse complement strand
AAATTATCCATAACGCCTGGCAATCGGCCGAACCAGGCGTGCTTTTCTGGGATACGATCATCCGTGAAGCAGTGCCCGATTGCTACGCCGATCTTGGCTTTAAAACCCTTTCGACCAATCCCTGCGGCGAAATTCCCCTCTGTGCTTACGACAGCTGCCGTCTTCTTGCCCTGAACCTTTACAGCTATGTGGATAACCCTTTCACACCGAAGGCCTCCTTTAATGCCGAACTTTTTTCAAAGCACTCCCGCTATGCGCTCCGCATTATGGACGATATCATTGACCTGGAGATGGAAAAGATCGAAGGTATTCTCGCTAAAGTAAATGCTGATCCTGAAGATGAAGAAACACGTCGTACTGAGCAGTTACTTTGGAAAAAGATCCGTGAGAAAACGCTCCAGGGCCGCCGTACAGGTATTGGCATCACCGCTGAAGGCGATATGCTGGCTGCATTAGGACTCCGTTATGGCACTCCCGACGCCACTAATTTCAGTGTTGAAGTGCATAAAAATCTGGCTATCGATGCTTACGCATCATCTGTGGACCTTGCAGCCGAACGCGGAGCCTTCCCGATTTTTGATATTGAACGCGAAAAGAACAATCCATTTATAAACCGGATCCGTGAAGCAGTACCTGAAGTTTATGAGAAAATGAAAAGGGTCGGCCGTCGCAATATCAGCATGCTCACCATTGCGCCCACAGGCAGTGTTAGCATTTGTACCCAAACTTCTTCCGGAATTGAACCGGTATTCATGGTCAGCTATAAACGACGCCGTAAGGTGAACCCAAACGACCGCAATGTCAATGTTACTTTTATCGATGAAATTGGTGATTCATGGGAAGAATATAACGTATTCCATCCTAAGTTCCTGGAATGGATGGGTCAGAACGGGTACGATGTGAACTCAGCCAATACCTTCACTGATGATCAGCTTAATGCAATTATCGAAAAATCACCTTATTACAAAGCTACTTCAAATGATATTAACTGGGTGGCCAAAGTAAATATGCAGGGTGCTATCCAGAAATGGGTTGATCACAGCATTAGTGTAACAGTAAACCTGCCTCCCGAAGCAACCGAAGAACTGGTGAGCGAAGTGTATCTTACTGCATGGGAAAGCGGATGCAAGGGAATGACCATTTATCGTGAGGGTTCCCGTTCAGGGGTATTGGTGAGCAATGAACCGAAAACAGAAGAAGTTACCGAATTTAAAGAAACCAAAGCTCCTCCCAGGCCTAAAACGCTGGAAGCTGATGTGGTGAGGTTCACTAACGAAAATGAAAAATGGATAGCCGTAATAGGACTGCTTAATAATAAACCTTACGAGATTTTCACCGGAAAGAGCGAAGATTTCTTCCTGCCCGAATGGGTGCAAAAAGGATGGGTGATCCGCCAGAAACAGCAAGGGAAACGCACGTTGTATAATTTCCAGTACCTCGACCGCCAGGGTTACAAGGTAACCTACGAAGGACTGTCGCGCACGTTTGAAAAGGAGTATTGGAATTATGCCAAGCTCATCTCGGGTATTCTGCGCCATGGCATGCCATTGCCTTATGTAGTAAGCCTTATTGAAGACCTTACCTTTGATAAGGATTATATTACCACCTGGAAAAACGGGGTGGTGCGTACTATATCCCGGTATATCAAGGAAAAGATCGACACCGGCGAATCCTGCCCTAAATGCGAACAAATTAACTCCCTGTACCGCAAAGAAGGTTGCATATATTGTAAAAACTGCGACTACTCCAAGTGCGGATAATGCACTCGTTCAACTGCCGCAAACCCCGCTTCAGCAATGACAGCGGGGTTGTTCATTTAGTGGTTAATTGCTAACTAACGGTTATTTGTGCCGGAATTTTACAGTAATTGCTTTTGAATTACAATTGAATCGGGAACCGGTCGGTTCTTTCAAAATTAACTATTGAATTCCCCCAATACTAAAATGAAGATCGCTCAGAAATGCAATTTATGATAATCGAAAGTTTTATGTTCACGAAGACTATGTATTTTAGCCGCAATCATCAGGAATATTTTAAGGTCGTTTTTTTCAAGCCAGTTCAGAGCTTCGGGCTTCCGGTTACAGGCTTCGGCCAACACGGCCAGCATCAGGAAATTATTGTTAGCCAGCCAGGCATATGCTTCCGCTTTCCCGTCAATGGCCTGGTCGAGGGCGGCAAACTGCGGGTACCCGTTACGAAGGAGCCAGTGCATGGCATCTTCGCTTCCCTGAATAGCCTTGGATAACGCAGCCAGTTCGGGATACCCGTTGCACAGCAACCAGTTTAAAATCTCCTCGTTGCCGCTTATTGTTTCGCCGAATGCGATCAGGATCTTTGGAGCATAATCGAGCATGCATGATAGATTTTACAATAAAGTTACAAAAAAAGTGTGAAGTGCCTAAAGGTTGGAGTGCCAAAAGTTCCCCCATATCTAACAATTATTATCCCGGAGTTTCTCCGGCACCTCATGTAATCTAAGTACTCCAGGCACTTTAAGTACTTCAGGCACTTCCCCTAGGAAAACACTTCCACCTTCAACCCAATATTCTCAACCCTTTTTGCAAAGATCTGAAGTTCATTGTCAGGAATTTTTTCAAGAGTAGAAAAGGGGGCACGGCGGTCGATAGGATAAAGCATTACCAGTTTCGGTTTTATCCGCGCCAGGTGACCCAGCCATGGAACCACTTCGGTTTCAACTGTATTGTCTACAAAATGACCATGAACCGCGCCACGGACAAAAAGGGTCTGAACAGTGAGGTCACCATTAAATTCAATGAGCCGCTCTATTACTTCTTCGAGTTTTACTGCGTTCAATGGCCGGTTTATCGCCTGGAAAGCTTCATCAGTGCCTGCATCCAGTTTGAGTACATTATTATCCACTTTCAATAATGCGGCTCTGACTTTTTCACGACCCAGCAGGGTGGCATTCGACAGTACTGTGATTTTTGCCAGAGGGAAAAAGCTGTTCCTCAGATTAATCACCCCGTCAATAATTGCATTGAATTCCGGGTGCATTGTCGGTTCCCCGTTACCGGCAAAAGTTATGGAATCAGGAAATACATGATTCCCTGTGAGTGCTATAAAACGTTGCTCCAGCGAAGTGAGAACTTGCACAGCCGTATATAGTTGAGGCTTATGACCTTTATCATGCGAGGTAAGCCCGCACTCGCAATACACACAATTGAACGAGCATAGTTTTGAATCAAGCGGCAGTAGGTTTATTCCCAGCGACACCCCAAATCTCCGGCTTTTCAATGGCCCGAATACAATTTCATCAAACAGGATTCCTGACATGTATAAAGTTTTGGACAAAAGTACTGCAAATTAGTTCATGGTATTAGCCACAAGCGAATAGCCACTGACCACTAGGGACTCGCCATAAGCCACTAGTGACTCGCCATAAGGGACCCGCCATAAACCGCCAGAATCTTGTCCCTTGCCCCTTTCCCTGTCAATGAGCTATTAACTACCCGTCACCAATCCCTAGTCGCCAGTCACTAGTCGCTTTCTCTCAGGATCGCGGAAAACTTCCCGAAACCTGAAAGTGAAAAAATATTGAAACTGCCGGTTCAAAAATATTCGTACATTTGCCCTCCGTTTTGCAGGGTATCAGGTGAATACCTGTTGCTTTGCAAGACACAAAAGGAGAGTTGGCCGAGTGGTCGAAGGCGCACGCCTGGAAAGTGTGTAAGCTCCAAAAGGGCTTCATGGGTTCGAATCCCATGCTCTCCGCAATGATAATAATTAAAGCTCTGTAATTCACACAATTACTTAGCTTTAATTTTTATGCCGCACAAATTAACACACACTTTTATAAAGCTATCTCAAATTTACATAGTAGTTATTATTCCTTTTTCCTCTTAGTTCTGCTTTTAAGACAGAAGGCCTTGTTTCGGACAGAAAACTGAGTTGGAGTTCACAATCTAGAATCGCTCAACAGATTTCAAAGCATAGGATATTATCTAAAAATGAGCTTATTAGAGGTTGAACAGACGATTTGCATAATCTTTAACACATAGAATATGTCGGGAATCATCTAATCGCGATTTTACCATATTCAAGTTGGTTACCAATCACGAGGCGATAAATGTTAAGACCCTGTGTTGGTGCGCGTCTGTTTTTGACGTGTGCCCATTTCCCCTTTACCTCAGCGCAAAACTGATCGGTATCACCAGCATGCTGGCAATGGGTTTCCCCTGCTTAACAGCAGACTTCCAGTGCGGCATGGATTCGATAATACGGACGGCTTCAAAGTCAATCACCGGGTAAACTCTTTTCGAAATGATAACCCTTCCGATGCTGCCGTCTTTCTCAATAATGAAATTCAATACCACTGTACCTTGCAGTTTGCGGCGCAACGCGTCAACAGGGTACTGGAGGTTGTGTGAAATATATATCTTCAGGGCTTCCGGTCCGCCGGGGAACTGGGGCGTTTGCTCAATATAGATAATAGTGTCCGCTCTGCGTTCGGCAAGCAGTCTTTTCTCCTTTGCTTCCGGTTCAATTTTATTCAGACTATCCTTAAGGGATTCTTCCTGCGATTTTTCAGGGACCAGCTTTTCTTCGGGCTTCTTTGCTTCTTCAGCCGGGAAAACCTCTTTTACCTCATCTACGATCTTTGGTTCGGTAAACTGCTACTTTTTTTCTTTGTCCTGAATCTCTTTAATGGGTTCGTTCAGTATGGTAGAGAGTCTGATCGTACCGGGCAATAACTGTATTGATATTTATATCCTGGCTCAGGTCATACCCGCTCATCCACGGAATCATAATTCCGCCTCCGACTATAAGGATCATGAGAACAAAGATGCCTAACGCATATACAAAACTGATCCTGATCCAGCGGGCAGAATTTTTAATTCAATTAGTTTTTGAAGATTATCAATACAGGCGATTGATATTAATAGAAGAGATGTAGGAGACTACTGCAATTTTTGCTTAATAACCTTATTTAGGGAAAAAGAATATCAGGAATGCCAAGGTCCCTGCATATCTTTCGACAAAGGTTCTCTTTAATATCGGGGTGTCGGGGTACAGTTGATATCTTGCCGTTGCTGATATTCCTGTAGAGGGTGTGGCTGCCCCCTTCACGGACAAATGAACAACCGTTCCTTTCGATGTATTTGACCAACTTGTTTCTCTTCATTAGAAGCTGAACGACATGGTTTGGGTTATCATCTTAGTTGATTTTCCCTTCCTGCTTGTAGCTCTTATCTCTTCAAATACCAGGTTCACGGCATCAGCAAGGTTCTCCTTTGCTTCTTCAAGGGTTTCACCCTGGGTGTTTATTCCTGATATCTCCTGCACGTATGCAATAAACCCTCCTTCATTGCAGGGTTCAAAAACAGCCGTCATTTCAATATTTTTCATAATTTGTTTTTACAAAGGTAGCGTATTTTTCTCCTTTTTCCCCTACCTCAACGCAAAACTGATCGGCATCACCAGCATGCTGGCAATGGGTTTCCCTTGTTTAACAGCCGGTTTCCAGTGCGGCATGGATTCAATAATCCGCACGGCTTCAAAGTCAATCACCGGGTCAACTCTTTTCGAATTGATGACCCTTCCGATGCTGCCGTCTTTCTCAATAATAAGATTCAGCACTTTGATCTGATCCTTTTCAATAACCTTGCTGTATGATAAACCCGCAAAATGTCGACCTGAATCTCGCTTTTAATTCTATAAATTATCCTGTAATTGCCTTCAATTATCTCTCTGATTAATTTATCCTTAAACTCGGGTACAATCCTTCCAATATACGGATTGCCAGTGATTATCTGAACTCTTTGATATATCTTATTAACAGTAATGTTCGCATAGCGGATTGAGTCCTCGGCTTTGTATTCATATACTTCTCTTAAATCTTCTGTTGAAATTTCTGTCCAGACTATTTTGACCATTTATCGATCACTTTTCTGACATCTTCATTTGAAATAACCTTACCTTTTTCCGATTGCAGGTAACCTTCCTCAACTTTCTCCATAAAAATCAACTGCTCTATTAATTCATCAATTGTAAATGAATCAGGAAGATTGTTGATGGTTTTATTTAATTTTTCCTTAGTGAGCATCGCTGAACGTTTTTGTAAAGGTAATACAATTCATAATTTGTTTTCTGTGTTGGTGCGCGTCTGTTTTTGACGTGTACCCATTTCCCCTTTACCTCAGCGCAAAACTGATCGGTATCACCAGCATGCTGGCAATGGGTTTCCCCTGCTTAACAGCAGACTTCCAGTGCGGCATGGATTCGATAATACGGACGGCTTCAAAGTCAATCACCGGGTCAACTCTTTTCGAAATGATAACCCTTCCGATACTGCCGTCTTTCTCAATAATAAAATTCAATACCACTGTACCTTGCAGTTTGCGGCGTAAAGCGTCAACAGGGTACTGGAGGTTGTGTGAGATATATAGCTTCAGGGCTTCCGGACCGCCGGGGAATTGGGGAGTCTGCTCAATATAGATAATGGTATCCGCTTTGCGTTCAGCAAGTAAACTTTTCTCCTTTGCTTCCAGCTCAATTTTATTCAGACTATCCTTAAGGGATTCTTCCTGCGATTTTTCAGGGACCAGCTTTTCTTCGGGCTTCTTTACTTCTTTAGCCGGGAAAAGCTCTTTTACCTCATCTGCGATCTTTGGCTCTGTAAACCGCTGCTTTTTTTCTTTGTCCTGAATCTCTTTAATGGGTTCGCTCAGTATTGTAATGAGCGTGGGATCGTACCTTACAATAACTGTATTTATGCTTATATCCTGGCTCAGGTCATACCCGCTCATCCAGGGAATCATAATCCCGCCTCCGACTATCAGGATCATAAGAACAAAGATGCCTAACGCATAAACGAAACTGACCCTGATCCTTCGGGCAGAATTCTTAATAATCACGTAAGACCCATACTCCTTGTTACGTCCCTCAAACGTCAGATCTTCCAGGCCGGGCTTGTTGATTTTGCTTTTCAAGATCAGTGACTTGATACCATTTAGTAACGACTAAAACCCGAAAATGTTATTAGCAAACGATTTCATGCTTATGCCTGCATAGTTCGAAAGCTGAAAACCGGGAATTCATTTGAAAATACGATTCATTCGCTCCTTAAATAATTCAACCTTTGAATTCTCTATCCTGCTATTCCTTTCCCAGCTCGTTTTAAATTTGCATTTTGCATTTTGCACTTTGATATTTGTACTTTAAATTTTACCTAAGCCTTTTCAATCGTACCTAATCTTCCTGCTACCTGATCCGTCGGATCATCATCCCGCAGTGCCGGTGACCTTCCTGCCTGAAGGTCTGAAATAATACATAATTCCCCCAACAACAAGGAAGCTGATCAACACGGCAACCAGACTGTTGGGTGCGCCAAACTGGTCGGCATTCATGCTGATCGTTCCTTTGCGAAACAGGAATTCAACCACTACCGACAGCAGGTTATTGATCAGGTGCGCAATTACAGGCAGCCACAGGCTTCCGGACCAGTAAAACAGATACCCGAATGACATGCCTAGCAGGAACCGGGGCAGGAAACCATAAAATTCAAGGTGAATTGCAGCGAAAATAACAGAGGAGATAAAGATCCCCCAGTGAATGTTCCGGGTCCATTCGGTGAAAAGTTGGGCGATTACTCCACGGAAAAGAATTTCTTCACAAATTGCAGGCAGGAGGGCGATCATAAAAATATTCACTGCCAGCCCGGTAAGGGTGGTAGTGCTTAGAAAGGCTTCGGTGATCCGCTGTGCGAGGTTCTCTTCGTTTCGCATCCAGCTTTCTATCCCTGAAAAGGCGGCCGGAAGTTTTAACTGGCTGTTCAGCTCGTTAGTGAAACCGATAAACGGCTGGGCGGCAACAATTAAAATGGCTGCCAGTAAAAGGGTTAACCAGGCTGGAATCGTGCTTAGTTTCAGGTAAGATGATGGTTTTTTATCGGTCAGCCAGACAAATAGCAATGCAGGAAGAAGCAGTCCGCCGGCCATGTTCAGGATTTGTAAGGCTTTTAACGCGTTAATCATGGCCGGGTTGCTGTAATCAGGCGAAGCAAGGGCTGTTATAATGCCCGGTCCGAAAAAGGGAATAAGCGCCAGTATTCCGAACAGGGTTGAAAACAGCAGGAAGGCAAGGAGTAATGCTAATAAAAGTGTTAATTTAACAGCCGGGGAATGGTTGACCAGGAATCCTTTCAGCATTGGTTCTGTTTTAGAATTTTATAGAATATATCGTTTCAAATTTTAAGTGCCCTGTACCCAGTGCCCAGTGCCGGGTGCAAGGTGCCGGGTGCTCAGCAACTTTCATATCGGATTTTAATGCCAAATGTTCTGAAAACCTTTTATACTAAGCGCCAAGCACCGGTTGAAAGTGTTTTCTGCAATTGTTCAGACAGACCCTTAGCATAATGATTGTTAAACGGTCAGCAAAAATACTATATCCTGCCGATTAGGGCTAAACAGTTTGATAGTTTACTTTTGCATCCTGAAGTTATGAAATGAGCAGATAATGAAGATAGGCAACACCGACCTCGGAGATTTCCCGGTACTTCTCGCGCCGCTCGAAGATATTACGGATTCAGCATTCCGTATTGTCTGCAGACAATTTGGCGCTGATATGGTCTATACCGAGTTTATATCGTCCGAAGCCCTGATCCGCGATGCCCGAAAGAGTAATGAAAAACTTGTATTTGATCCTGCTGAGCGGCCGCTGGGGGTGCAAATCTTTGGCAATAATCCGGAAGCTATGCGAAAAGCAGCCCTGCTTGCCGAAGAAGTGAATCCTGAGCTCATTGATATTAATTTCGGATGCCCTGTACGGAAAGTGGCCATGAAAGGCGCCGGTGCCGGTCTGCTGAATGATATCCCGCTGATGGTTAAAATTACTGAAGAAGTGGTAAAGTCAACCCACCTGCCGGTCACGGTTAAAACCCGCCTGGGCTGGGACGATAAAAGCAAAAACATTGTCGATATTGCCGAGCGATTGCAGGACGTCGGAATACAGGCCATTACTATTCACGGTCGTACCCGGGCACAGATGTATTCAGGCGTAGCTGACTGGACCCTGATCGGTGAAGTGAAAAACAACCCGCGTATGCACATACCGGTAATTGGTAATGGCGACATAATTGGGATTGAAAGCGCCAGAATGGTAAAAGATACGTATGGTGTTGACGCCATCATGATCGGACGCGCCTCCATTGGAAATCCCTGGATATTCAGGGATATCAGGGATTATATTCAGAAGGGAATTATTCATGAGCCACCTTTGCTAGCTGAAAGGATCGAAATATGCCTGCAGCACCTGCGTCTCACTATAGCGAAAAAACCGGAGCGACGCGCGTTGCCGGAATTCCGGAAACAGTATACAGGGTATTTCCGGGGTATGCCCAATTTTAAACCTGTCAGGATGCAACTGCTGACCTTACTTGATTTTAAGGAAATTGAAAATATTTTGTTGACGCTTAAATGACGGTTTAGATTTGTAATGTTATGCACAAAGAAGGGACGGGGGGCGAGGGGCGAGGGGCGACAATCGAAAATGTCCTTTGAGATATATTCTTCAATTGCCAATTTTCCCGAAACTTTACTCCATACACCTTACTTCCGACTTCTGACTCCCGACTTCTATTCCTTTTAATGTTGATTTTGAAAATTTAATGAGCATCAAAACAGTTCACCGATTTAAGACCTCAATTTTTCCTAAAATGGTTCAAAATGAAATTTCTTTCCATTTTGGGTTGATTCATTCGTTTTAATACCTATTTTTATTACCTTTTCGATTTTGGGAAATAAACAGATAAAAATACACTGTGGATGCATTCAAGATTTTTGTTGTAGAGGATGACCAGATGTATGCAAAGATACTATCGTATCACCTGTCCCAAAATCCGGACTACGAAGTATCGGTTTTCGCTACTGGCAAAGAGTTGCTTGCCAATTTATATAAGAATCCTTCCGCCATTTCCCTTGATTTTAACCTTCCTGATATGAGCGGTTTCGATGTGCTGAAGCGGATCAGGGAATTTGATGCTGAACTTCCGGTGGTCATTGTTTCAGGGCAGCAGGACATTTCTACTGCAGTTGAGCTGCTTAAAAAAGGAGTATATGATTATGTACTGAAGGACCCGGATACCAAGGACCGCTTATGGTCGGTGATGCGAAATATCAAGGGTAATTTCATCCTGAAACAGCGTATAACCAAACTTGAGGAAGAGATCGGCAGGAAATACCAGTATACGAATCTTATCAAAGGCGACAGCGCGGCTATTCATGCCGTTTTCAACCTCATCGACAAAGCTACCCGTACCAATATTTCCGTTTCCATTCAGGGCGACACCGGTACCGGGAAAGAACTGGTCGCAAAAGCTATTCATTACAATTCGAAACGACACGCCAGGCCTTTTGTGGCTGTTAATGTAACGGCGATTCCCCGCGAACTCATTGAGAGTGAAATGTTCGGACATGAAAAAGGTTCTTTCACCAGCGCTCATGCACAGCGGATCGGCCGGTTTGAAGAAGCCAACCAAGGGACCATCTTTCTGGATGAAATTGGGGATATGGACCTTAACATGCAGTCAAAACTGTTGCGTGTGCTACAGGAAGAAGAACTGAACAGGGTAGGATCAAGCAAACCCATAAAACTGGATGTAAGGGTTATTGTGGCGACACATAAGAACCTGCTGGAAGAGGTGAAAAAGGGAAATTTCAGGGAGGACCTTTACTACCGTTTACTTGGTTTGCCCATTGAGCTGCCGCCTTTACGCGAACGGGGCAATGACTTGTTCCTGCTTGCCCGCTACTTTGTGGATGAATTTTGCAAGAAGAATGCCCTCCCCAAACTTACCATTTCGGCCGAAGCCCTTGAAAAACTTCGGAAATACCCCTTCCCGGGCAATGTTCGTGAGCTCAAAGCCATCATGGAACTTTCCGCTGTCATGACCAACACCAACACCATTCATTCGGAAGATATCAAGCTGGCCAGTTCAGGCACCATGATTGATTTCCAGGCCGGTGAAGTAACTCTTGATGACTATATTAAAATGATTATCAAACATTACCTCCATAAATATGATAATAAGGTCCGCCTGGTTGCCGACAAGCTCAACATTGGCAAAACCACCATATACCGTATGATGAAGGATGAGGAGGGCGAGCTTTCCTGATTAGTGAGTTATTTGTTAATGGTTATTTTTTAATAGTTGCTTGTTAATGGTTGTTTTTGTCTTTCCCACTTATATTTTTCATTCCGCGTAACTCTGCGATTTTTAATCTGCGTAAGTCTGCGAGAACCTTGGTTTTCAGCAAGTTGTTATCAGTCTTTCTTACGGGAATTTAATATCCAGGCTGTTTTTCAACAAATTATTGTCGAACAAATCCGTCACTTCCATCCCATCCTTCAGGTGAAAGGATGCCATTCCTTCTTTTACAGCAGCTTCTACATTTTCCAGCACATCATCGATAAACAGTGTTTCTTTCGGCTTCATGTTCCCTTGTTCCATTGCCATCCGGTAAATTTTGGGATCAGGCTTATGCACACCCATCTCAAACGAAAGGAAAAGCTTTTCAAACAGTGCCGTCATTTCTTCCCTGTGATCCTGCCTGAAACGACTGGTATACGTGGGGTAATGAAGTATATTGGTGTTCGACAGCAGGAATAACCTGTATCGGTCGGACAAAGAGTGCAGGAGTTTCACCCTGTCTTTTGGAAAATCAAGCAGCAGCGCATTCCAGGCTTCATCCACCTGCTGATCGCTTAAGGCGATGCCGCAAGCATTCCTGATCTCGTCGCGGAAAGAGGCAGGCGAACAACTCCCCGAGTCAAACCGCTGGTAAAGCTGAGCAGCCAGCAACCGGGCATGCACCCGTTCCATATCCTTAACTCCCATGCTGACAAGCGCAGCGCCTGTGAGCCTCGGCTCAATATTCAGCAATACGCCCCCGAGGTCGAAAATGATAGTCTTAATTTTATAAGTATTTTGCATACAGTAAAAGTAAAGATTAGGGTTGAAAAGGCAATGAAAATGCCGTCCAATAGAGTTAATGGTTATTTGTTAATGGTGATATTTCACTTTTGTCTTTCATACATTTATCTTTTGTCTTTCATTCTGCGAAACTCTGCGAGAACCTTGGTTTTCAGTGATTAATAAAAGTTTCTCACAGATTTACGAAGAGTATGCCGCTGATTTATGAAGATTGCTATCAGCCTTTTTTACCGGAATTTAATATCCAGGCACCTTTTCAACAAACCCTTCTCAAACAAATTCGTCAAATCCATCCCATCAGCGAAAAATATCCTGCCTTGTATATCCTGCCTGATACTTCCGACATAGAACCGCAAGAATTAAATAGAATCTTATAGACTGTTTAAATTTATAAATAATTACCCACTCCAGCCCCCTATATTCAGGGAGGGAGCAGAATGTACTGAATTGTAGTTCTTTCAATCAAAGAAAAATCCTTTTTAGAATGTCCTCCCCCTGAAATCAGGGGGAGACAGAGAGGGTAAAAAAGGTAAGAAAAAAATTTAAACAGGCTCTTAATCTTTATTGGCCTTCATCTCATGAGATCGCTTCGCTAAGTTCTTTTGTTTCATTTTCTTTTGCACAAAGGCTAAGAACAGACTGCTTATATTTGTTGTTTTCAACAGATGGAAGGAACGATGTACGAACAGGTGAGAGGCGATGATCAAAAATATGCTTCAAGATGTAATCTTCAATTATCTGTTCCTCTGACTCCTTACTAACTACTCCCTACTCCCTACTTAATTTTAAAATACAAGTACATCATGAGGATCCTAAGTTCCATCCTTTTTACTTTTTTA
>JANXXZ010000055.1 GCA_025350385.1 Bacteroidales bacterium | reverse complement strand
GGTTTACATCCGGTAAAGAATATGCAGAGCTTGAATGGCCTATCGACATCCTCATTGCGCTTATATGGGTGGTATTTGGCTGGAACATGATGGGCACCATCCTGAAACGTCGGGTGAAACATCTGTATGTGGCTATCTGGTTCTTCATAGCCACATTCGTCACTGTGGCCGTGCTGCATATTGTGAATTCTCTCGAAATTCCATGGTCAATGATGAAGAGCTACCCGGTTTTTGCCGGAGTACAGGATGCATTGGTGCAATGGTGGTACGGGCATAATGCCGTGGCTTTTTTCCTCACCACGCCTTATCTTGGTTTGATGTACTACTTTGTGCCTAAAGCAGCCAATCGCCCGATATATTCTTACAAACTGTCCATTATCCATTTTTGGGCACTGATATTCCTTTATATCTGGGCAGGTCCTCACCACCTCTTATACTCTTCACTACCCGATTGGGCCCAGGCCCTGGGAACCGTATTTTCAGTTATGCTTATTGCTCCGTCATGGGGAGGTATGATTAATGGGTTACTTACGTTAAGGGGTGTTTGGGATAAAGTACGGGAAGAGCCGGTGCTGAAATTTTTCGTAGTAGCGGTAACTGCTTATGGAATGGCAACTTTTGAAGGACCAATGCTTTCGCTGAAAAATATCAATGCCATCAGTCATTTTACCAACTGGACCATCGGCCATGTCCACATCGGGGCCTTAGGCTGGAATGGTTTCCTGACTTTCGGTATGCTCTACTGGCTCCTGCCACGAATGTTCAATACTAAATTATTTTCCACCAAACTCGCAAATGTCCATTTCTGGATTGGGACCATGGGCATACTGTTTTATGCGGTTCCGATGTATTGGGCCGGCTGGACGGAAGCTTCGATGTGGAAACAGTTTAATGCAGCCGGTGAACTGGTTTACCCCAATTTCCTTGAGATCGTGACCCAGATTATGCCGATGCATTATATCCGCGCCTTCGGTGGATTGCTTTATTTTGCAGGAGTTCTCATCATGCTTTACAATATTGTGAAGACTGTTAAAGCCGGTTCTTTTGTAAAGGAAGAAGCAGCTGAAGCATATCCGCTGGAGAAAGCAGGTGCCCGGAATGCAGGTGAAAGCTGGCACCGGATGCTTGAGAGGAAACCAATTCGTTTTATGCTTTTTGCAATTGTGGCCATCCTGATTGGCGGAGCAGTCGAAATTATTCCTACCTACCTCATAAAATCTAATATTCCGATTATTGCCTCGGTTAAACCATATACACCTCTCGAACTTCAGGGACGCGACATCTATATCAGGGAAGGTTGTTATAATTGTCATTCACAAATGATCCGCCCGTTCCGTTCCGAAACCGAACGCTATGGCGAATACTCAAAATCGGGAGAATTTATATATGACCATCCTTTCCAGTATGGTTCCAAACGCACAGGACCTGATCTTGAGCGTGAAGGGGTAAAAACTGGCAAGCTTTATAAACCCGATTCATGGCATTTCAGCCACCTGATGAACCCGCAGAAAATGAATGCCCAGAGTATTATGCCAAAGTATCCCTGGCTTTCCGAAAAGGAAATTGATATTGCAGCCACTTCCCGTAAGATCAGGGTAATGCAATACCTGGGTGTTCCTTACCCGGCAGGTTATGATCTTAAAGCTAATGACGATCTGAAAGCACAGGCAGCGACTATTTCTGCCGGGCTTAAAGCATCCGGAATCGAGGTAGCCCCTGAAAAACAGGTAATTGCCCTGATTGCTTATCTTCAACGTTTAGGTACGGATATAACCACCATTACCGATCAAAATAAATAATCCGGAAGAGCTATGCAGATCGTAACAAGTTTATTAGCCGGTATTGAGGGGATTTACTGGTTCCCGGTCATCTCACTATTCATTTTCCTCGTCATTTTTGGAGTAATGATCGTGCATACTTTTTCAATCAAGAAAAGTTATGCCGATGAAGTGAGCCGCATGCCCCTTGATAAAGATGAACCTGAAAATGTCAACGAAGCTTCAACCATTGTAAAACACTGACTATGAGTAATACAGATGATAAAAACAGGAATCATGGTGAGCCTGAAATTGACGAGCTGACCAAAGAGCGTTACCTGGGTGGCCATGAATATGATGGTATCAGGGAACTTGACAACAAATTACCCGGCTGGTGGGTGTGGCTTTTCATCCTTACCGTTGTATTTGCCCTCGTTTATCTCCTCGGATACCAGGTAGCCGGTTTCTGGCCTTCGCAAACCAAGGAGTATCAGAATGAAATGACACAACTGGCAGCCATTAAGAAAGCTGCACCAACTGTTGAGGTTGATATAGCAAGTATGGTCCCTCTCAAAGATGCAGCCAGCCTTGAAGCGGGGAAAGGAACCTTTAAGAAAATCTGTTCTGTATGCCACGGCCAGAATGCAGAAGGCCTGGTAGGTCCGAATATGACAGATATGTACTGGATTCACGGCGATAGTCTCAACAACTCAGTAACAATCAAAGACCTTTATAAAGTAGTGATAAATGGTGTTATTGAAAAAGGGATGCTTTCCTATAAATCCCAGCTTTCACCGATTCAGATCCAACAGGTACTGAGTTATATGATCAGTCTGCAGGGCACTAATCCGCCTCATCCGAAACCTCCGCAAGGGCGTAAATATGACAAGTTTGGTTGATAATCTGAATCTGAATTAATGCTTCTTTTAAGCTAACTATGAATAACTTACTGATAGTATAATTTGAGGTTATAGTTCGCAATCGGCGAACCATGGCCTTTTACATTGATTACCTTAATCGCAAAATGGATAATTCAGATGAACTTGAAACTTTTCGTGATCGCTTATCAACAATCGGCGAAGAAGGCAACCGGCTTTGGGTGTACCCAAAACGCCCCAAAGGAAAGTATTTTAACCGGAGAAGTGTTATCGCGTACCTGCTTCTGCTCTTCCTGTTCTTAGCGCCATTTCTCAAAATAAAGGGCGACCAGATGCTGCTCTTTAATATTATTGAGCGCAAATTCATCATCTTCGGCGTAATATTCTGGCCGCAGGATTTCTACCTGTTTGTATTGTCGATGATAACATTGATTGTGTTTATTGTTTTATTCACGGTAATCTACGGCAGATTATTCTGCGGATGGGTATGCCCGCAAACCATATTCATGGAATTTGTTTACAGGCAGATCGAATACCTTATCGAAGGCAACAACAGTAAGCAACGTAAACTCGATGACAGGGACTGGGATCTTGATAAAATAGGGAGAAAGAGCCTGAAACACATTATTTTCTTTGCGATCTCAGTAATGACCATTATAACATTTCTTGCTTATATTCTTGGTGCAGACCAGGTGTTACGAATGGTTTCCCAAGGTCCGGCAGAAAATTGGGCCGGTTTTACTGCATTGGTTGCATTTTCGGGTGTTCATTACTTTGTGTTTGCTAAGTTCCGCGAGCAGGTCTGTATCATCGTTTGTCCTTACGGAAGGCTCCAGGGAGTTCTGCTCGATCATAACTCCATACAGGTTAGCTATGATTATAAACGGGGAGAACCAAGAGGTAAACACAATCCACTGGAGGAAAGGCAGAAAGCCGGCAAGGGCGATTGTATTGAATGTGGAAGTTGCGAAGTTGTTTGTCCAACAGGTATTGATATCCGGAATGGATCGCAAATGGAATGCATTAATTGTACCGCCTGCATGGATGCCTGTAATGCGATCATGACCAGGATCAATAAACCCAGGGGCCTGATCCGTTACGCTTCCGAGCGTACTATTGCCGAAGGAACCCCGTTAAAAGTTAATGCAAGAGTAATCTTTTATTCGGTTATACTTACTGGTTTGTTAGTGTTGGTTGCTTACCTTTTCACCATAAGGACCGATGTGGAAGCAACCATACTCCGAAGTTATGGCTCAATGTACCAGGAGTATGATTCAATTCATTATTCCAACATTTATACGATCCAGGTTGTTAATAAAACCCGCAGGGAATTGCCGATAAGGTTGGTTCTTGATAAACCCCGGGGTGAAATAAAAATGATGGGTGATTCGCTGCTTGTTAAGAAAGGCCAGCTGGGAGAGGCAACCTTCCTGGTAGTACTGAGAAAAGACAGAATCAAATCATCCAATACCAAAGTTGAATTTAAAATCATGAGTGGCAGCCGTGAAATTGAAGAAGTAAAGTCAACCTTTGTAGGGCCTGATGTATTGGATAAACCTCATAAGGATAAAGATTAAGAACTCATGCCTGTTTGGAGTAAAATCAAATTGCTTATTCTAAATCAAGAATCCGAAATCCGAAATCCGAAATCCGAAATCAAACAATGTAATCATAACCTGAAGCAAATGAAATTCAACTGGGGACACGGCATATTCATTTTTCTGACCATTTTTCTTCTGACCATGGCTTTTGTCGTGTATAAGAGTTTCCAGGAAAAAAATGCCCTGGTCGAATCGGAATACTATCCAAAAGGACTTGTTTACGAGAAACAGATCAAACGCATTGCGAATGCAGATGCAATGCCCGAAAAAATCAGTCTTTCTGAACTGAACGGAAGTGTCGTGATTAAATTCCCTTCAATATTCAAGGAAGCCAGGATTTCCGGAAGTCTTTACTTCTACCGCCCTTCGGATGATACAGGTGATCACACCGAACCAATTAAATGTGACAGTACCTTACTCCAAAAAGTCCCCGCCGGCAAACTCATGAGCGGGAAATACATTGTAAAAATGAACTGGACGATGAACGGGAAGGAATACTACCACGAAGAAGCCCTGTTTATGCATTGATTCAGATTTAATGGCCTGGTCTCGTGCGATTTGCCGCAGGATGTTTTTAGCGGATTTTCACGGTTTGTCCTGAACATTGGAAACAGCGTTGATTTTAGCGTAAGAGTAAACTATCAAAGTGAATATTATATAAAAGACTGTTATGTTTCTGTGGACTGCATTTTTAATTGGATTGATTGGCAGTTTTCATTGTGCTGGCATGTGCGGACCAATTGCTTTATCGATCCCGTTAAAGAACGGAAACTGGGTAAACAGGATAAACAGTGGACTGCTGTATAATACCGGGAGAATTATTACTTATGTCATTCTGGGCGCGATCTTCGGGCTGCTTGGCAAAGGTCTTCACCTTGCGGGTTTTCAGTTATGGGCATCGGTCTTGATTGGCGGATTTATGATCGCGTATGTTTTGTTTCCTTTGATTTTTGGAAGTCATATATCGATTGACAAACTATTGGGCACTCACTCCGGAAGGCTTTATACCCGTTTTCAGAAATTATTTCACGCCGTATCGCAAGGCTCACTCTTCAGCATTGGTTTATTAAACGGAATCCTCCCTTGCGGGTTGGTATATGTGGGAATTGCTGGAGCTGTAAATACGGGTGAAATTGCCGGCGCCATGCTATTCATGGCATTATTCGGCCTGGGAACTGTGCCTGTTATGCTGTCCGTTTCGATGGCAGGAAATTTCATAAGCCTGAAACTGAGAAATACAATAGGAAAGATAACGCCCTATGTTGTTATTCTTCTCGGAGTGCTCTTCATTCTTCGTGGATTATCATTAGGGATACCTTACATTAGCCCCCAAGCTGCTGCGCTTACACCGGTAGTTGAAAATGCACGTAAATGTTGCAATAAATAGAAAGATTCATGTCGAATTCCATCATTTAATAATGATCACTAAAACTATTAATACCTAACTTTGTTAAAATTTAATTTTAAAATTATGAAAACAAGAATTCTATTCACATTCGCATTCATCGGCTTTTTAAGCCTGGCATTTCTCACATCCTGTGGCGGAGGAAAAACAGCTGACAAGCAGGCTTCCGACAGTACAAATGTTGCTGCTGCAGGAACTCCATCTGCCGAACAAATGGCTATGGGAAAGAGTATATTTGAAACCAAATGCAAGGTTTGTCATCAGGCTACCGGTCTTGGATTGCCTCCTGTATGGCCTCCTCTTGCCGGTTCCGATTACCTTCTTTCGGATAAGAAACGCGCCGTTGCTCAGGCCTTGAATGGCTCAAACAAGGATATTACAGTGAATGGTGTGGTATTCAAAGGTCTTATGCCTCCCCAGGTAAGTACCCATGACTCAGCTGTTGCTGTAATCAATTATGTGTTGAATAATTTTGGGAACAAAGGCGGGTACATTTCGGTCGGTGAAGTTAAAGATGTTGTTATTGAACCACGTAAATAATATCAACTTCAGATTCACTTTAATTTGAAGTGATTTGAAAAAAAAATGGAGCACTTTTCGGGCTCCATTTTTTTTAGAAAGAGGAAGGTTGTAAAATAATCTTGAATAATTATCAATGCTGGAGGAGTAGATTTGAAGGGTAAAACCCATAATAAGTCTGTTCAGTTTCTCTTCAGGATATTCGATATACTGGGCTTGTATATTCCAGTGCTGATAAAGAATTCACCTACAATGATCAAAGTTTTCCTTTGGTAACATATTTTTTGACCAGTGCAACCTCTGAAGCTGTCAGAGAGGTCTTTGGCGTCATGTTTGGCAGGATGCTGCTCCACTGGGATGGAGTATAGGATTCGGGTATGTAAAGACTATGGCAGCCTGCACAATTGTTAATATATAAGGTGCGGCCATTTTGCAGATCACTCAACGTTGCACTTGCCGTAACATCGGCTGATGCAGGAACATACATTGAGTCGGTTGTGATGGAAGAGTCTTTTTTGCAGCTTGTGAATGATAGTGCCAGGATCATTGATGCTGCCATTACGAGGTGAAATCTCTGGATTCGCATAGTTTAGGAGTTTATTAATTTTTGATGGAATATTTAGTTTAAGTAAAACAGAACTTAAATGATAAAATTGTGACACTATTAATAAAAATTCATAAAAATGTCGATTTATTCCATTAGAGTCAATTGTAAAAATTTATAAGAATCAGAAATTCAGTCAGATATGACTAAATAGAATTATAGCTTTGTTAATACTAAGGCGTTTTAAAATTGCTGACTTAATTAGCTTTCTGGTCAAAGCCGTTCATTTTAGTTGGATTTATGTCCAAACGAATAACAGTTGCAACTTATTCAAGACTAATAACTTACGATGAATAACTAATAACTAATAACCAATAGCGGATACCTGTTGCAATTATTTACGCTCTAAATCAATATATGTATATTCAAGATCATCGCTCATACATTCCTGGGTATAAACAATTTCCCACTCTTCATAATTTATCGGTTCAAAAAAGGTATCGGCTTCAAAATCTTTCTTAACTATGGTGAGATAAAGTTTATCAGCCAGAGGCAGGAATTGCCTGTACACTGAGCCACCACCAATTATGAAGTTTTCAGCATCCGGTTCCATCTTTGCAATGGCATCACTGATCGAATATGCCATCACGCAACCCTCAATCTGTTCTCCCGGAATATCAGTTATCACAACACTCCTGCGGTTGGGCAGTGGCCTGGTTGGCAGCGATTCAAAGGTACGTTTTCCCATCACCATGGTATGGCCAAGGGTAAGTTTCTTAAACCGTTTCAGATCATCCGAAATATGCCATAGCAGCTGGTTATCCTTGCCAATGGCTTTATTTTGGGCAATTGCAACTATGATGGAGATGGTTGGTTTCATAAGTTAGGAGCTTGGTGCTTAATGCCTGGTGCATGGTGTTTATTGCCTAATACTTGGTATCCGGTACCCGGTACCTTGGTACCCGATCAAAGATGTCATTCTCTCACACTGCTACCGGCGCCTTAATATGCGGATGCGGGTCATAACCGGTAAGCTCAAAATCCTCAAATCGGAAGCCGAAAATATTTGATATATTCGGGTTGATTTTCATAATCGGCAAAGGACGGAATTCACGACTCAACTGAAGGTTCACCTGTTCGGTATGGTTAAGGTAAATATGGGCATCGCCAAAAGTATGAACAAAATCACCGGCCTGTAAACCGGTAACCTGGGCCATCACCATAGTGAGCAAGGCGTATGAGGCAATATTAAACGGCACTCCAATGAAAATATCTGCACTTCGCTGGTATAACTGGCAGGATAATTTCCCTTCGGCAACATAAAACTGGAACAATAAATGGCATGGTGGAAGGGCCATTTGTTCAATTTCCCCGACATTCCATGCATTCACAATAATCCGCCTTGAATCCGGGTTTTTCCTGATCATCTCTACAGCCTGGCTGATCTGATCAATAGCTTTTCCATCCTGTGTCTCCCAGCTTCTCCATTGATGCCCGTAGATGGGCCCAAGTTCCCCATTGGCATCAGCCCATTCATCCCAGATACTTACTTTGTTTTCATGCAGGTACTTCACATTCGTTTCACCTTTCAGGAACCATAGAAGTTCATGAATTATGGATCGCAGGTGTAATTTTTTGGTAGTGAGGGCCGGGAATCCATCCTGGAGGTTGAAACGCATCTGGTATCCAAAAACACTTTTAGTCCCGGTGCCGGTCCTGTCCTGCTTCTGAACGCCGTTCGCCATTACATGGTTTAATAAGTCGTGGTATTGTTTCATCTCTAAATCCGATAAAAAAAATCATCTCAGCAAACGAAGATGATTATTCGTTGTAGAAAATTCAGAATGAGTGATTTACTGATATAAATCAGCCACTAACACACATTCAGTTTTGTTTTAATGAGCAAAGGTCGCTATCGCTTTTGGATCATGTTTGTGCTTAAAGAAAACAGCAAAAAGAACCGTAACTATAAGCGCATAAATCGCAAAAGCAAGCCAGATACCATGCCAGTCTTTTCCTGCGGCATGTGTATAATATTTGTCAATTACATATCCGCTTATTTTGCTTCCGGAGTATGCTCCAAAACCATTAGTCATCATCATGAACAGCCCTTGTGCACTTGACCTGATTTTCGAATCAGTTGTAGTTTCAACAAACAGGGAGCCTGAAATGTTGAAGAAATCGAAAGCCATTCCATAAACAATACAGGATAATATGATCATCCACAATCCCCCGGCCGGATTGCCATAAGAGAATAATCCAAAACGTAATACCCAGGAAATCATTGAGAATAACATTACCTTTTTAATACCAAACCGTTTTAAGAAAAATGGGATAGCCAAAATAAATAATGTCTCTGACATTTGGGAAATTGACATTATGATAGTAGAATATTTTACTACAAATGATTCAGCATAAATCGGTACTTTCTTAAAATCATCCAAAAAGGAATCACCGTACATATTGGTTAATTGCAACGCAGCACCTAAAAACATTGCGAAAACAAAAAAAAGTGCCATTTTGTAATTAGAAAAGAGTTTGAATGCAGTTAATCCTAATTGCTCAGCCAGTGAAGAATCTTTGGATAAAGATTTCTGCGGCTTACATGCAGGAAGCGTAAACGAGTAAATACCTAACGCAATTGCCGCCACAGCACCAATCAGAAATTGGTTAGAGTTGGCCTTACTTCCTGAGAGATTGGTAATCCACATTGCAGCAATAAAACCTATGGTTCCCCATACTCTTATAGGAGGAAATACTTTCACCACATCATAGTTATTACTTTTCAGAATGGAGTACGAAATTGAGTTTGACAATGATATGGTCGGCATATAAAAAATCATAGCCAATAAAATGACATAATAGAGTGTATCCGGATCATTAACCTGAGGTACATAGAGTAAAACCAACCCGTATAAAATGTGCAAAATGCCATATAACTTTTCAGTATTTATCCATTTATCAGCAATTATACCCGTTATTGGCGGCATAAAAATCGAAGCTATAGCCAGGGTGGAAAAAATAGCCCCAAATTGGGCTCCTGTCCAACCTTTAGCATTAAAGCAATAAGTGCCGATAGTAATTAGCCAGGCTCCCCAAACAAAGAATTGAAGAAAACTCATTAAGGTTAATCGTAGCTTGATACTCATCATATGTAGTTTAAACGTGGTTTACAGTCCTGGAAAGATTACTTTCTTTTCTTTATTTCATCCCTGATGAGTGAAGCTCTTTCATATTCTTCGTGATCAACTGCTTTTTGAAGTTCCTGTTCCAGTTCTTCGTCGGTAAGTAATGAAAATTCATTATCCTCCATATGCACATGCCTGGTCTCTGAACCAGTAACCGGGTCAGGTTCCGATTCATCTTCTTCATATATGATCCCTGCCTGGGCCATAATACTTTCATAGGTGTATATGGGGCAGGCGAAACGAATGGCAAGGGCTACCGCATCGGAAGTGCGGGAATCGATCTGCCTGAGTTTTTTCCCGTCGTTACATGACATGAGTGCATAAAAGATGCCTTCCTGGAACTTGTTGATGATTACTTCTTCAACCGTAATTCCAAAAACATCAGCAAAATTTTTAAAAAGATCGTGCGTTAATGGGCGCGATGGTTTCATTTTTTCTAATTCCAATGCAATTGCCTGAGCTTCAAAATGCCCGATAACTATAGGTAAGCGTCGTTTCCCATTCGCTTCACCAAGTATAAGTGCATACGAATTCGTTTGCGTTTGGCTGTATGATAATCCTAAAATGGTTAGTTCAATCTTCTGCACAATAAGTTTGCTTGAATTTGCAAATCAATAAGTTATATATAAGCAGGCACGCACCAACAACCTACCGGTGATAGAAAGGTAAAAATAGAAAGAAATCTTTAAAGTTAGTCCAGTTAAATTAACTTTTCAGATAAACCTCGTTTTGACTTCCTTCAGGTATTTTTCTTCCAGTGTACGGGAGATACGGCGAACTACCGTACGACGAATTTCCAGTTCAACCGGCAGGCTTGGATCCTGGTGAGCAATATTGATCCGGGTTCCGATAATGAAATGAATTTCATCACTTTCGAGCAAGAGGCGGACAATCTGATCGGCGGGACCTTTCCCTAATTTGTACTTTGGCGAAAAGTCCTTCAGTATCTGTGAAACTTTTCCAAGGGTAAGAATCCCCTCGGTTACCAGGTCGATGCCATCCATGAATGATACAGGAGGGAGATCAGGATCGTCAAATTCAAAACTGTCAATAATCGGTAGCCCGAGTTCCCGGGAAACAATATCGCCGGTGGTGGCTCCGCAGAGAATTTTTTTTCCTTCAAATGCTTTTACCGCTTCTCCCAGTTTTACGTCATTTTTTTCTTCATAAGGCGGGCCGGTACAAATGAGCAATTTCCGGGGGTCTCTGAAATAAATAACAGCGCAGCTTGTATCGTCCTTTGGATGATAATTATCATTGAGATTCGCCATGTTTACTACTTTACCGGCTAGTTGAAGTGCCGATATGGTAGTATCGTTTGTAATAAGCTCTTGAATATAAGTTTCATAGTTTTCATTTCCCCAACCGAAAGGATATTTGTTGCTGCCCATTCCCGATTGAGGTACACCGTCGGAACAGATAACGATGCGGTCCTCTTTTCTATGAAGGAAACTGCATGTGCGCAATTCCTTCCCGGAGTTCTTGTCCGATTCCAGAACAATACACTGCCATCCCGGATCAAGTATTTTATTCTTGCGGAGTATGGCTGTTTGCGGGTTATCATATTCAAGTATCCTGGTTTCGCCGTCAATCTCAATATCAATTATGGTAAACGTTGAATAACTCATCTGGCGTTCACTGCATACGGGAAGCGTATTCATGATGAGTTCTGCTATTCGGTTTACTTCTTTATGCTCTTCGGTAAAATTCAGCGCCATGGTAGCCGTTAAGGTAGATAGCATACTGGCTTTCACACCATGCCCCATACCATCGGACAATACAACAATTATCCTGTTTTCCTCGTAAATACGACGGGTCAGGAATTTATCCCCGCATATACGTTCCTGATCGTGGTTTTTCTGAACTACGTTAACTTCCACATAAAACTGGTTCTCACTCATTCGGGCTGCTCAGTTAATGATGTTAGAATTAATACGATTTTGCTTTGCAATGAACTAAAATAGGAGAAAGGGTGCAGGGCCAAGTGTCTATTCAAACTTTCAACCTTCAACTTTCAATTTCCATCTTCCTATTCTTTGGCTTCATTTCCCGATCGATGTGATTCAATAATCGAGTTTAGCATTTTTTCAGTTTTCGACGCTCCTTCGCCCAAAAGGAACGCTATCTGCTGAACAAGTTCAAGGTTCTGGTCAATCACTTCTGAAACACGGCTTATAACCTCTTCCTTCCTTACCTCTGGCATGTACATGTCGCGAACCACGCCTCCAACTATCTTATTCTTCTTAATACTGAAAATAGTGACATTGAGAAGCTTATCGTCAATATGAACGTCGCGTCCCAATACATCCTCGCTGCTGGTCAACACATAGGAAAACAGTTTGTAGAATTGGAATGGTAAGAGTGTTTTAAGATCGGCGCCAATTAAGCCGGGAATGATTTCATTAATCTCGGCAGCCTCATCACCAAGAATAGTAATAAAACTCTCATTCGAACCTATAATCTTCAGGTTCTCATCAACCAACACAACAGCTGTCGGGAGTTTACGAAGCATGGTCTGGTTGGTTTCCAAAGCATCCTGTGCATGCTGTTTTTCGTGCAAAGCCCGTTTCTCTGACTCCTGCAAAGCCTGTTGTGTGCGGGCCAGTTTATCGTTGGTAACTTTTAAGGTCCGTATATATTCCTGCTTACTTTTCAATGAATGCATGATGCACATGTCGGTCCGGGCAATTCCGATGGCTACTGCAGTTGCAAAGTCGCGGCAACTGTCATAACCACATGAGCGGCAGCCAAGATTTTGCCCGTCTTCATTTTTCTCAATAATTTTTAGTATTTCTTCTACTTTTTCTTCGGGTGGTGAAGGTAAGCGCTGATCATCAGCGCTGAAAGTACGTTTCAGTTCAAGATTTGTATAGTTTTTAATATCTTGATTCCACTTGTTCAGGTCAAATTTCTTTAGTCTTTTGGATGCATATTCTGCAACCAGCGTGTGCCTCCTGAATTTTTTGCCACCGGCTGATGTCCCTGGCCCCATTATACAACCTTCACAGTAAAAGATATTGAAATGTTTTTTTATAAAATCAATACTTTCATCAAACTGTTTGATGGCACTTATAATTTCTTCGCGTCCATCCACCGTAACAAGCCTTCCTGAAAGAATATCTTCGCTCAGCCCGCTGGCTTGCAATATACCGTTGCTCACCGGGTATAATGAGCCTTTATAACCCAGGGGTTCGTTAAATTCGGAAAATTCAATTGTACTTTCTTTAATTCCAAATTCCTCAAAAAGTTGCCGTAACTCCGTGAAAGTGAGTACTGCATCAACTTTGCTGTCCCCATCGAAACGAAAAGCTTCTTCCTTGGCGCCGATACAGGGTCCGATATAAACTACCTTAATGTCAGGGCCATATATTTGTTTCATCACTTTTGCGCTGGCAATCATCGGTGTGACAATCGGAGCCAGGTTATCGATCAGTTGCGGGTAATACTTTTCAATCAGCGAAACAATCGGAGGGCAATTGGCAAGAATATAATATTTCCCTAAAAAATTAGAGATCAGCTCATTGTATTCTTTTGCTACCAGGTCAACACCAAAGGAAGATTCATGGACGTAATCGAATCCCGTTTCCATGATCATACGGACAAACTTGCGGTAATCGGTAATATCATCAAATTCGCCTGATATACTTGGACCCACTAAAGCTGCCACTTTGGATCCGGATTTCAGCAGTTGCCGTGTTTCCTCCCTCGAATCGTAATAGCTGATAGCCCCGGGAGAACATACTTCAAGACAACTTCCGCAGCCGATGCATCGTTCAGGAACAATCCGCGGGAAATCATCACTGTTTCGCAACTCTATGGCTTTAACCGGGCAGATGCGAATGCATGCGTAACAGGCCTTGCACTTTTCCTCTTCAATAAATACTAGTGGTGTGAGCATAGGGTTTCCGTTTTCAATTCTTAAAGAGCCATCTGTTCATAGGAAGTGAAAAAATTGTCCAGTAACAGAAGAACTTTTTCCTCATCAACTTTTTCATTGATCTGATCAACGATTTTAAGTACAGGCCCTTTTGAACAATGGCCGAAGCAACGCTCGCCATGGAACCTCACATCATTCAGTAGGTTGCGCTGACGAAGGTAATCATTGATCAAACGGACAAGTTCTTTATTTCCTCTTGCAAAGCATGAACTCCCAAGGCAGATGATGATTTCTTTTTTTTCAATCTCCATATCAGCGAAGGTAATAACTGTCCTGATCGGTCAAATGATTTTATTTACAGCTAATGTATAACAAAAGTAATAAACTTCCTGTTTCAGGTTTTGTTGTGAATAAGATAACATTGTTATTTTTTTCACAAATATTTTTAATAATCGAATTCTAAACTATATTTTTGTACTCAGCAAATCGCTAATCCTATACCATTCGAATTATGCCAGTACCCATCGACGAACTAGTTACCAGGTACAAGCGGGGAGTTCCGGAATCACTTTTGCCTTTGTTGCAGGAAATACAGGCAGAATTCGGTTTCCTGAACGAAGAGGCTATTGTTACGGTAGGTCTTTATCTGAATCTCCCGGCCAGTAAAATATATGGAATTGCTACATTCTTTGATCAGTTCAGGTTTGTATCGCAGGGACGCTATCATCTGCGTGTATGCCGCGGTACAGCCTGCCACATGAACGGTTCTGCAAGTGTGCTGAGGGAGGTTGAAAAAATTCTTAAAATTAATGAAGGCCAGACCACCCGCGACGGGCATTTCAGCCTTGAAGCAGTTGGTTGCATGGGGGCATGCAGTAATGGCCCTGTGATCAATATTAATGGTGAATTCCACAATGCTGTTACAAGCGCCGGGATTGCCGCAATAATTGACCAATTCCGTAAAAAGGCATAATTCATGAGTTGCCATGGACGATAAAGAAATCTTGATAAGCGAAGTACTTCCAGGGAAAACTGTTTTGCCTGATAAACAAACATTGGACAGACTGGCAGTGCTACGTCACGATAAGATTAAAATACCAGTAATTTATATTGGTTCGGGAACCTGCGGAATGGTTGCCGGGGCAGCTGATACTATTTCAGCTACGCGCAAGTATATTGAAGAAAAGAAAATAGTTGCCGATATTATTGAAGTTGGTTGTATCGGGCTATGTTCTTTTGAACCCATGCTTGATGTTCAGTTACCCGGCAAAGCGAGAGTATCATTCAGGAATATCGTTGCCGAAAATGTTGAATCCCTTCTAGATGATGTTTTTAATGGTGAAATTCCAAAGGAGAATGTACTTGCGCAATTTCCCAATGAACTGCATGATCCGTGGGACGGAGTACCCAATATTGAAAAGCTACCATTCTTTGCCTTGCAACATCGAATCGTCCTGAAACATTGTGGCAGGATCAATCCGGGATCAATCGAAGAGTATATTGCCAGGGGAGGTTATCAAACCTACCTGAAATGCGTTAACAATTATACTTCCGAAAGAATTTGTGAACTGGTTGATGAAAGCGGGTTACGGGGCAGAGGGGGCGGAGGATATGCCACCGGGAAGAAATGGATAATGGCCAATAACACGGTGAGTGATCAGAAATACCTGATATGCAATGCTGCCGAGAGCGATCCCGGTGCATTTATGGATCGTGCTGTAATTGAGGGTGATCCCCATCTTTTGCTTGAAGGGATTGTAATAGCTGCATACGCAATTGGTGCTACAAAAGCCTACATCTATGTAATGGCTGATTACGGGCTGGCATATAACCGCCTCAGGATATCAATTGACCAGATGAAACAATATGGCCTTATTGGATATAATGTTTTTGGAAGTGGGGTTGATATGCAGATTCTCCTGGTTAAAGGACCGGGGGCATTTGTTTGTGGTGAAGAAACGGCACTGATCCGGAGTATTGAAGGCAAAAGGGGAATGCCGGAGCCAAAGCCACCCTTTCCTGCAATTGAAGGACTGTTTAAAAGGCCAACTGTTGTAAATAACGTTGAAACTTTAGCCAATGTCCCTTTTATCCTGAAGCACGGCCCTCAAAAATTTAATGTTATTGGTACCCCTAACAGTAAAGGTACCAAAGTATTCGCACTTTCAGGTAAATCAATGATGACCGGGCTGATTGAGGTTCCAATGGGAACCACCTTGAGAGATATCATTTTCAAGATTGCAGGGGGGATTCAGGAAGGCAAGGATTTTAAGGCTGTTCAAATCGGAGGACCTTCTGGAAGCTGTATTCCGGTTCAACAGCTGGATCTCCAGGTAGATTATGAATCATTGTGGGACGCAGGGGCAATCATGGGCTCAGGAGGATTGGTTGTAATGGATGAAAATACCTGCATGGTTGACATGGCCAAATTCTTTATGAACTTCCTCAATAAGGAAAGTTGTGGCAAATGTATTCCATGCAGAGAAGGCACACGCCGTATTCATGAAATCCTGGAAAACATAACCCGCCGCCCTTCTACCGAATCAGGACATGATACACTTGAACGGTTTAAAGGAATCATGCAACTGGAAGGTTTGTCGGAAGTGATCAGGGATACCTCGCTCTGCGGTCTCGGCCAGACGGCGCCCAATCCCCTGATGAGTGCACTAACCTGGTTCCGTGACGAATTTGAAGAGCATATTTTTGACCGTAAATGCAGGGCGGGAGTATGTAAGGAATTGAGGGTATACTACATCGATGTGGATAAATGTACCGGTTGTGTGGCATGTCTCCGGAAATGCCCTACCAATGCTATTGTCGGTCAGCCCAGGCAGCCTCATTTTATCGTGGAAGATAAATGTATAGGCTGCGGCATGTGCTTCGATGTCTGCAAATTCGTAGCAGTAATGGTGAAATAAATGGCTGTCAGTTTTTAATAAAACCAACATTTTGAAATTAAGGAAACCAACATGTTTTTCGATATAGAGGTCAACGGGAAAACCATAAAAGCGCGCAATGGTGATACTATATTATCAGCATTGGAGCGCAATGGTATCAAAGTACCTACGCTTTGTCACATCGATAATCTTCCCCCGACAGGAGCCTGCCGCATGTGTGTTGTTGAGGTTGAAGGACGGCAGGCTTTAATTCCTTCCTGTTCACACCCTGTCGAGGAGTGGATGAAAATTCGCACGCATTCTCCACGGGTTGTTAAAGCCAGGAAAACAAATATTGAACTTCTGCTTAGTAATCATCCTGATGACTGCCTCTATTGCGAACGTAATGGTAATTGTGAATTACAGCGGTTTGCCGAAGATCTTAATGTGCGG
>JANXXZ010000051.1 GCA_025350385.1 Bacteroidales bacterium | reverse complement strand
GGTGATGGGATGGATTGAATAAGTCTAAACAATTGCTCAGTATCTGCTACATCAGTTTTGTAAAATTTGCCATCAGCCGATTGCATTTTCAGTTGACTACAATTTGTAGCCAACTGACTACCCTCTGCTTTTAGTCTTGTTTTTAAAACACTCCAGTACTTTCGCGGATTGGGACTGTCTGTAAGTACAGCAATAACATCAACAATGGAAACATACCACTTCTCTAGCTCTGCATCCCAAACGGTGCGTACTTGGCTTTCTTCAAATAACTTTATTTCATTGTGCTTTTCCATATTGCTTAATTATTTGTCTGAATCAGGATTTACAAGATTTTAGGATTAGCAGGATTTCTTTATTCATTTTCATGTGTATTTATCTAATCCTGCTCATCTTGAGAATCCGGCAAATCCTGATGCTGACTAATTTCCATTGGCAGTATCATACTTTCAATAAAAGCAATTTCATCTGCTGTTAAGCTGTATTTGTTATAGAGTTTTTCGTCTGTCCAAGGTTCAGAGAAGTCTTGAAGTGGAACAAATTCGTAAACTCCCCTTCTAGCTTCTTGAGTGATTTTTTTTAAAGAAACCATGAAGTGGAAAAATTTGGTTTCAATATATGAGAGGACATTTTCTAAAGTCTGGCTCGAATTAAATGGGCCAATCACAAGATAGGTTTCACTCGTACAAGAGGGACTTTCTGGTACAAAAGGTCTGATAGCATCTGTTTTACTATCGCCAGTTCCAATTGCTTTCGCAACAAACAACTTATGTTCCGTTAACCAATCTGAATTCTTTTGTACATATTTCTTGTCAATATAACCAACACCATCTTTTCTCCATCCATTATAGTAAAATTTGATACTTCCTTGAAAGTAACTGAGTTTAAATTGAGCTTTAACTCGTTTCATACTACCTTCAACTCTAACATCAAAGCCAAAAGGGTCATTTGCGCTAACTAAATCAGAGAAACTTTTCTCATTCTTAGTTTGAATCTTCTTCAATATTGGAACAGCTTCATTGTATCGAATAAACGTTGATGCCCCTTCTTCAAGTAAAGAACGTTCGGTTTGTGACGTAATTTTATTTCCAGAATGAGTACAAACTTTACAAAGACCTTTATTGTCCCTATTCCATAAAAAATAGTTTACACCTCCTTTTATCTCGACACCTGGAAAACAATCTCTTGCATCTTGAAAATCATGAATTATTCTCAATCTTTTATCTTGTAGCATCTTTTCCCTAAACTCAGTAAGCTCGCCAACCCTGCCACCAGCAAACCATCTGGCTGGAATAATCATAGATATATATTTAGGGTTTAGCTTTATTGCCTGCTCAACAAATTTATGGTAGATAGGTTTTGCACTAGCTCCGTGTCCACCATCACTCAGCTGATAAGGTGGATTTCCAACGATAACGTCAAATTTCATATTGAATATGTTGTAAGGTTTGTTTGTGTGTATAAAATTGTAGGCATATGTTTCCAAGGCATCTTCTCTGTCGTACACTTCCTGGCTTGCTCCGCAAAAGGTGCATTTTCCGCTTTGCCAAGTGTGTTTCATTCGTTTGTAGCGAATGTTTCCTTGCTCATCATTAAAGGTCTCGCAAATGGAGTATTTGCCATTGGCCGTTTTGGAGCAATACACACTTCTCCGAGAAAGCAAAGCCGTTAAATCGGTAATGGCAATGCCATACAACTGTTGGCTAAAAATGTGGTTAATGCGTTCTTGCTTGTCGGGTATTTGGGTTTCCAAACCGTGCATCAGTCGCTTTGCCATTTCTCGCAGAAACACGCCACTTTTAGAAACAGGGTCTAAAAACTTGGCGTTGGGGTTGCTCCACAATTCAACAGGGAGCAAGTCTAAAATTTCATTCACCAAACTTGGCGGTGTAAATACTTCGTCATTGCTCAAATTGGCAAGACAGGAGAGTACATCGGGGTTATAGTTCGTTTGTATCATCTTCGCCAAGTTTTAAGAAATGAATAAGCGGAAAATCTTTTACAGGTTCGTCAATAGCGGCTGCGTTGCCTTCATCATTGAACATTGAAAACTGGTGCGTTTTCTCCACTAAAAATTTAAACATATAATCTCTGCGTTTCAGCATAGAGCTGTTTACGGCACTCCATTCAGAAAACACAATCGGTTGTTTGGTTACGGGATTGGTAAAGTCCAACGCATCACCCCAAAGTATATTTCTGCTAAATAAAAATCGAACTGAACGAATACACTCATTATTTACTTGTTTGAATGTTTTGGAATACCATTCTGTGTAAATGCCAAGCAATCGGTCTCGGCATTCTTGGGCGTTATCTTCCAAAATATCCACACCGTAAATGCTTGATACAGCAATAACAGAATAGCGTTCCCATTCTACTTGGCTTTTGTTATATCGGCTGTCAACTACTGCCAATTTTCTTCGCAACACTTCCGCTAAAAAGTTTCCGTTTCCACAAGCAGGTTCAAGAAAACGAGAGTCAATTCTTTCTGTTTCGTGTTTCACCAAGTCGAGCATTGCTTTTACTTCACGGTCGTTGGTAAAAACTTCACCGTGGTCAGCCACCCGCTTTTTTGATTTTACTTGATTATCTGTCTTTATATCTTCTGTCAATTCGGTCATTTTTTAATTTAATATTGTCAGTCGTCTAATTTACTTTTTTCTGTCCGATTGTCTGTCGGTGCGTTGGCAAAAAATTGCTCTTTTGGTTTTTCAGCGTTGGGCTGTGTGTAGGCAAAAACCAAATGTGCCATTTGTGCGGTTGGCTGTCTTTTTACAATGAGGCATAACGGTTTGCAGCTACCCACAGTAGGCGGCTTAGAATTGTAAATCTGTCTTGAAAGCACCAGCATGAAAAGAACCACTAAATATCACGCTTGTACCATCCCGCCTATTGTGGGTAGGTGCTGTTATGGGCTGGTTTTCTTTCATTTCAATCATTGTTCCTACTAAGAGATTCAACAATATGTGAAATAAAATATTTTCTGGTTACGCCTTTAAGAAATTCAGATCGCGAAATTATTTTAGCAAGGAATGGAGAAGCAAAATAATAAATCTTAATAAACAATTGTCCTGATTTTGTATAGTACAATTTTGTATCTCGGTAATTTCGAAGAATTAATACTTCGGGTGAATTGTAATCACCATAGCAGGCCGTGGCAATAAAGCAGCCGCCTGTTGATTTAATTTTTATACCATAGGCGCTGGCTAATCCTTGCACATATTTCATTGAGGATTCTACAGCTTTATGATTTTCTTTTGCATCAATTTTGAGTTCATCCATATAAAATTTGCAAGCTTCAACTAGTCCTTTCTGCTCGCACAATTCTAGTATTTTTTTATCTGTCGAATTAAGATTCTCCAATGCTTTCTTTTGAGCCACTGACTGCGTTTTGCTTCTTTCTGTGTTCCAACGTCCGACAAATAACCTTATTTCTTCATCTTTGCCTCTTATCAATAAAGTCTGTGCTTGTTTTGTAAATCTATCCCAAAAATTTATAACAAGATAACTATTCTTTTTGACGTTTTTTGAACCTATACCTGACATTCCACCTACGATAGCACCCATCGGCCCCATGAGTAAATTGCCCACAACTGCCCTTCCTATTACTGATTTGTTTTGCTTCAGTAGTTCTGATTGGTCCGCAAAATCTATAGAGATGATTTGCGAATTATGAATTTCCATTTGGGAAGTATATAGTCCAGTTGCTATATTAATTCCAAGCTTATGGAGAAGTACTTTTACTCCTCCTGGATTAATTGTTCGGATTATATTGTCTTCAGGTCTAAAGTCTCCGGAAAACGCAGCATCTCCTCCCCAATTCACAATTTGTCCGCCAATAGTTAAATCATTTGGAAAATCAGGACAAGATATTTCTTGAACATTTCCAGAATCTGGTGATTCATTTTGTTTCAAGGGATAGCCGCAATTTGGGCAGTATGCCGCCTTGTTACTAATTTCTTTTTTGCATTCTAGACAATTAATCATAGCCATAATTATTCGAATTTAAAGTTTTATTCAAGTATTTCAATTTTTTCATTTAAAAAGCCTGAGTCATTTTTTTCTACTTGTCGAAAAAAGAAAGTCATTACTTCCGACCAAAGAAGCAATGCATTTGTTGGACTTGGACCAGGATAATTCCATGTTCCTGTTAATTGACCATCCTTAAATGAGCCAGATAAATAAAGCATTGTGCAGATTATTTCAGGCTCTTTTGGATAGATGAAGTTATTTTTATTGAGTTTTTCTGGTGATATATCGCTGTATAGACGTTTAAGTCTGAACATTATTGGGGACCATTCTTTGTATGAAAATCCGAAAATTTTATCAAGTTCACAAAGAAAAACTTCACTGTATCTTTTATTCTTTGGTTTGATGTCAATTATTACAGTTTGTTCCTTTTCTTTGTAGTAGTCTAAAACGTTTATTGTCCAACCAATTGGAGGATTTTGGTCTTTTGAGATTTTTTCCTTCAATAAGTTTGGAATTATTCCATGATTACAACCTGCAAGAGAAATTTTTTTAAGAAATTCCAAGTTGGTCTGTCCGTTGTCATTTTTTATATTGTAAAGTGCGTACATTGTCTTGTCTTTAAACTAGCCCATAACTATCGGATAACCTCAACCCTCCCATTCCCCACCAACCCTTTCCTATATTTCAACCTCAGCACATACACCCCACTTTGCAACTGTTTTGTTCTGATTTTCAATTGTCTGTTATTAACTTACATAGTTGCCTTAATATCAGGGTCTTATCCGTTTCATCCGATTTAAGATTAATTAGTCCAAAAGGCTCCAGCTATTTGCAAATCAGCCGATCAAAAAATTGAATCTGTGATATGATTCAAAATTAAAAACACTTTTGAGACTACAATATAGCAGATCCGTTATTTATGTTTCCGGAAATTAATACCCGTTAGAATCAGTAAATGTATAATAATAACTTACGTGCATGAAAGGAACAGTGTACATCCTGACTGATCGAATTATCCGGTAATTATTCCTACTTTAGCCATAGTAAATGTCAGCAACGATTATCCCCGGATCACTTATTCATAGTTAACTTACACTAAATCAGGAATGAAGACTGTATGCTTCCTTTTAATCAACTTCTTACTTGTATTCCGGCTTTTTGCCCAGCCGTTGACCACTCCCCTTGAAAAAAGCAACTATCAGAAAGTAACCTCGTACGACCAACTTACCTCATTTGTACAACAGCTGGCAAAAAAATCGGAACTGCTGAAAGTTGAAACCATAGGGCAATCGGTTCAGGGAAGAAACCTTTATGTGTTGAAATTTTCCTCTTCAGAGTTCGGGAAAGACAAATTGAAGATAAGGGTACTCTTTTTTGCCCAGCAGCACGGGAATGAGCAATCGGGGAAAGAAGGCGCGTTGCTGCTGGCGCAGGCCCTGTGCAAGCCCGAAAACAGGCGCCTTTTCGACAGGATCGATTTCGCCCTGGTTCCGCAGGTAAATCCCGATGGCTCGGAGGCCAATAAAAGACGCAATGGCCATGATGCCGACCTGAACCGCAACCACCTTATACTTACCGAGCCCGAAACCATGGCGTTGCACCGCTTTTTCGACCGTTACAGGTTTGAGGTTTCGATGGATGTGCATGAATACTCTCCCTATGGTGAAGACTGGGAAAAATACGGTTACAGGAAAAATTTCCATGAAACCCTGGGAACAACCACCAACCCGAATATTCCTGAAGAAATCAGGACATTATCAGAAACGGAAGCGCTGCCGTTTTTCAGGAAATACCTGGCAGAAAGGAATTTCTCTTCATTTGAATATTCACCCGGCGGCCCCCCGGAAGTTGACTATATCAGGCACAGTACATACGACATTAACGACGGCCGGCAGAGTCTTGGCATCCAGAATACCCTTTCATTCATCCAGGAAGGGATGAACGGCGATGATATGTTCGCCGAAAACCTGGAGAACCGCGCAAAGGGACAAATGAACGGAATGCTCGCCATACTTGAATTTGTTTATGATCATAAGAATGAAATCAATAAGCTGGTAAAGACCGAACGGGAAAAACTTATTTCAGGAAAAGCGACTCCACAGGTATCGATACAGTGTGATCATTTCAGCAACGGACAGAAGCTTGCACTTCCGCTGGTCTCCTATCATACCAAGGCTGACACCGAGGTTGTGGTAAATGATTACCGCCCGGTTGTAAAATCAATCTGCGATGTGCCGAAACCGGCAGGATACTTAATTCCCAGGCGACAGACTGAACTTGTCGGTTGGGTAAACCGGCAGTCACTCACTGTCGGAGATTTTGGAAAACTAAAAAACCCGAAAATTGAACAGTACACTATCAGCAGAATTGATTCCATCGATTTTGAAAGGGATATTATCGTAAACCCTGCCGTCGAAAAAAAGGAATTTACCGGCCGGATTGATGCCGCCGACTACATTTATGTCCCTACCGCCCAGCTCAAAGGAAACCTGGTTGTTATAGCGCTTGAGCCAAAATCAATGCTAGGGCTGGTGACGTATAAGCAATATGAACACCTGCTCAAGGTGGGGGAAGTTTTTCCTGTGCTGAGGGTTGAGAAGGAGTGATGATGGATTGCGGATGTCGGATTGCGGATTGCGGAATTTAGAATCAAGGGAAGAGGTAGCTTGATTATATAATTGAATATCGGATTCTACCATTAACCAATAACTAATTAACTGATAACCAATAACTAATAGCCCATAACAACACCCCCACACCAATGAGAATAGACCGAATTGAACTCCGACATATTAAGATGATCCTGGTGGCTCCGTTTGTAACCTCCATGGGAACCGAATATGATGAAGAGCACATCATTGTGCGTGTGGATGCTGACGGGGTTACCGGCTGGGGTGAGAGCGTAGCCGAAGGAACTCCTTTTTATTCCTACGAAACGGTGCCCACAGCCTGGCATATCCTGAATGATTTCCTGATTCCATCCATCATCGGAAAAGATCTTTCGGGCGTGGATGAAGCCATTGCCAGCTATGCGAAAGTTCGCGGGCATATGATGGCAAAAGCCGGTCTTGAAGCGGCTTTGTGGGATGCCTTTGCGAAATCGAAAAATATCTCCCTGTCGAAAATGCTGGGCGGGGTCCGCGATAAGATCGATTGTGGAGTTAGCATAGGGATACAGGATTCCGTGCCCGGCCTGATTCATAAAACCGAAGGATACCTGGCTGAAGGCTACCAGCGGATCAAGTTTAAAATAGCCCCCGGCCTGGATATTCAGTTTGTGAAAGCATTGCGAAGGGAATTCCCGGATACGATTTTGCAGGTCGATGCCAATTCAGCTTACACGCTTGATCACCTGCCTCTGTTCAGGGAAATGGACCAGTATAATTTGTCTCTGATTGAGCAACCACTGGGTTATGAGGATATTTACGATCATTCGAAACTTCAGCGTGAAATCAAAACGGCCATCTGCCTCGACGAAAGCATACATTCCCTTGATGATACGCGCGCTGCTATTGAACTTGGCAGTTGCCGGATCATCAACATAAAACCCGGCCGGGTGGGAGGATATACCGAATCGAAGCTGATCCATGATTATTGTGCCTCGATGAATATCCCGGTCTGGCATGGCGGAATGCTTGAATCAGGGATTGGCCGCGCAGGGAATATTGCGTTGGCATCACTTCCAAATTTTACGATGCCGGGCGATATTTCGGCCAGTAAAAAGTATTATAAAGAAGATATCGTTGATCCTCCCGCCACCATAAATCCGGATGGAACCATGGACGTACCGACCGGTCCCGGCATAGGGGTGGATGTAAATATGAAGATCCTGGATAAGGTTACGGTGAAAAAGTGCGAACAGAAAGGGTAAATTTATAAGCGGAATCAGCCTTTATTTAACTTTCACTGTTTCAAGGATTAACCGGAGACTTTCATTTACAACTTTCAGCACGTCTCTCTCTTTCACCAGGTCAGCGCTTTCCGGAATATCGCGCGGAGTATGATAATCATTGTGCAAGCCGGTATTGTAAGTCATTACAGGAATATTTCTTGGCGTAAAAGACCCATAGTCGCTTCCCGTATGGCCCGTTACATCCCAAAGATCCAACTGGAACGGGCGACTGAGTGTTGAGTTGCATTTGCGGGCTAATTCCCGCAGGTTCTCATCCGAAGTCCGGATCCCAATGCTCAGCTGCCGGCCGGCAGTGTCCTCAGTTACACTCCTGGAAATCATATCCATATTAATATACAGTTTTACTTTTTCAGGAGAATGGAGGACCGACACAAAGTATTCGCTTCCGATTAATCCCTTTTCTTCAGCCGTCCAGGAAGCAAAGAGGATGTTGCAGGGAGGAACGGTCGGGGTTGCGGTCCACATCTTGGCCAATGCCAGCAGTCCGGCAGCACCGGAGGCATTATCGTCGGAACCAAAATAAATCACATTACCCCTTTTACCCAGGTGATCATAATGAGCTCCTAAAATCACGGTTTGGTTTGTATCTCTTCCGGGAAGAATGCCGATTACATTGTGAACCCTTAGCGTGTCAGTAAAAGATTGCAGGTTGATTTTAACAGGGTGATTCAGCGCAGTTGGTTTGCATGAAAGGTTCAGCGCATACTGTTCTTCCAACGACCTGAAGTCGGTTTTCAGTGCGGCTGAAAGCCTATGGCTACCTTGTTCTGTAAGGCGGAAGCATGGGACAGAGCGGTAGGAAGTATCGCCGGGCAGCAGGTAATCAGCATTATGGTAAAGCGGTTCAACAGTTTTCTCATGTCTTTCGGCGTCACTTTTTAGTTGCAGGTATCTTTTACTAACAACCATGATTGCAGCCGCACCCTTCCTTGAAGCTTCCCGGCATTTCTCATCCAGGTCGTACTTGTCGTCCCGGGCAATGGACTTAAATTTCTTCCATGCCCTGCTTAAGGTATCCCGCTGGCCGGGGTAACCATCCATAATAAGAACCAGTTTTCCTTTCACATCATGGCTGGCATAATCATAATATCCCTGTTCGGGGCAGTTGATCCCATATCCTGCGAATACGATTGCTGAACCAAGTGACAGGCTTTTATATGCATTGTCAATCACAAAATCCTTCCCGGGAATTAACTGAACCGCCTTGCTTTTAGTATCCGATGAATTCACCACTAACTCAACTTTACCGGCGCTAAACCGGAGCAGATTAAAAGTCTGAAAATAATCTGCCAGGTGGGTCTTTGAATCATCCGGAACCTTATGATAGGGTTTCAGCCCAACATTCCGCATCATTGAAGCGATATAGTCGGCAGCAATATAATTTCCCCGGGTGCCGGTTTCCCGGCCTTCGAGCCCTGCTGATGCAAGGAATTGAAGTGTCGGCGCAAAATCGGGAATTTCAGGGGAATTCACCTTTCCGGTCGCTGGCTGGGCGGACAGGTTAATCGGGAGCAGGAAGATTAAAAACGAAAACAGGAATATCAGCTTTTGCATATCAAATTCTTTGAATTATTTTCTGGTTATCAGGAATGATCCAACAGGTGTAAATTTTTTACCCACCCCTGCCCTCCCTAAAAACAGGAAGGGAGTATGTTTTTTCAAATGCTATAATCGGTTTAGTCATGTCTGGAATCCTCGTTAGTGTCAAGTCAAAAGTTAAAATGCAAAATGCAAATGTCAAAAAAGCTGCAATTCACAATGTTACCCATATTTTGGAGGACAAAGTAGTCTTGACATGATCATGGTATTATTTATTTTCAATTTAGCTGTAAAGATTCAAAGGACTATATCTGATACCTGTTCTTGTGTTCATTTATTACGCCGTGCAATCGTAATTCATAACAAACATCTTGATTTAATTGATTATCTAACAGATAGTTCAACAATCCGAAATCCGAAATCAAAAATCCGAAATTAATTAAAAGGAGCATTCCATTCAATTACACAATCTATCCCTTCATCATCACCCCGTTTGCCATGAGGTGAATAATAGTAAATGAAGCATCCAGCAGCAGTATATCCGCATCAAATCCTTCCTTAATATACCCTTTGCCCGGCAGTTTCAGGATATCAGCGGGGTTGGAGGTTGCTACCTGTAATGCCTGTTCGAGCGGGATACCATCTTCGGTAACCGCTTCCTTTATCTCTCGTAAGATAGAATCGGGTAAGCCCATCTCCATTTTTATCAGTTTGCCGGTTTCAGGATCAAATCCCGGGAGCGACCCACAGGCATCGGAAGTAAAAGTAATATGGCTGAGGGGGACGCCGTTTTCGAGAAGTTGTTTCAGCGCCTTCGACGGCTTTATTTCTTCGTCCATGTAATAAGGATACGAGCTGGTTGTAATATCTACATATCCTTTCTTACCGTATTCCTTTGCATCTTCAAAAATATAATCGTTCCGGTTGCAGTGGGTCGGAATAAACTGACGGTAACCCAGTTCGCTTTTGGCAACAATTTCATGTAAAGGCCTGAAAGGATCTCGGGCATCGCCCATGTGTATGTTAACGATCCCCGCTTTCCCGCCGATCATGCCTGCAACACGGGCGTGACCTGTAAGTTTTGACAATTCAGCGATTGTCGGAACGGATGAACGGTGATCAGAGATCGCCACTTCGCCCACGCCGATTATTTCTTCAATCAGGGTAATGTCGCGCATAAGGTCACCGGTAATGGTCGGACCCGGCACCTGGTAGGCGCCTGTATACATCCAGGCCGACATCCCGAGGGCCCTTATGGATTTAACCTTCATCAGCACACTCTCCACACTCCGGGTGATACCATCAGTTCCAAGGCAACCGACTACAGTAGTTACGCCGGCTTCGGTCATCATGCTTATCTGCAGTTCGGGCATTCGGCTGGCGGGACCTCCTTCGCCTCCACCTCCGGTGATATGCACATGTGAGTCGATAAGGCCAGGAACCAGGTTTAATCCTTCACAGTCAACAACTTTAATATCAATATCTTTGGGAGGTTCGATATTATCTTTGATAGCCAGGATGGACCTGCCGCCGACCAATATATCTTTTTTCCCTGCGAACCGGGGAGTATACGTATTTGCATTTTTAAAAAGGATGAGCATAATAAGAGGATTTAACTGTTAATTTTTGCTAAAATTATTCATTTTTTTAATTCTTTTTTTACCTAATTTCGCTTTAACCAGCTTTTATCCAGACTTCATGAGCCTGTTGAAAATCCTGCTGTTTCTTATGATCTTACCGACGGTTCGCATCTATTCGCAGCCTGGCCGGTTATTGCTTGTGGGCGGAGGGCCTGAAAAAAACGGCGCTTCCAGCTGGAGTACGCCTGCATATCGCTGGGCCGGGGAGGGGAAAAGAGTAGCAATTATCGGGACTTCTACCGGAAGCCTGGCAACCTATTTTACACAACAATGCGGGGCTTCCTATGCCAGGGAATTTGCCGTTGCCACCCACGACAGCGCCAATAGCCAGGTCTTATATGATACCCTGCTTACTTACCAGGTGATCTTTTTCCGCGGCGGAGACCAATATGAATATTATAATCTATACAAGAACACAAAACTGCTGGATGCTGTAGATGATCTGTATACCCTGGGAGGAACCATCTGTGGCACTTCAGCCGGAATGCATATTCTTTCTTCCATAGTTTATACTGCTCAAAACGGAACCGTTTATCCTTACGAATGCATCGAAAATCCCAACAATAGTTATGTTACCCTGGCTGATGATTTCCTGAATTTTACTCCCGGTTTTATTTTCGACACCCATGTTGCCGAACGTGCACGCTTTGCCCGCACGGTAGGCTTCCTCGCAAATTACAAAATGAATAAAAGCATCGACATCACCGGGATCGGCATGGATGATATGACCTGCATGACCGTGGATTCAGGCATGCTCGGAACAGTTTACGGCACGGGTTGCGCCAATATTTACAAATCCGGTGGCGTATACTCATTGAACGGCACAAAACTCCTGGCTGACAATGTCCACATTGTTCAGTTACTCCAGGGATGCACCTATGATTTTATTACTCAGGAAGTGACTCTTCCTGCCCTGACACGCCAGATCCATACAGCTTTACTTGAGGAAACCGGGAATTATTCCGTTCTTGCCAGCGGAAGCAATATGCTCAGCGAAAACCAGGGGATGCTAAATGACCTGGTTACAGGCAACGGTTCCGGTTCCGATACGATTCTCCTGCTCTCCGGCGATGAAGTACTGGCGAATTCTTTCAAGGTCAAACTCCTTCAACTTGGGGCTTCAGAAGTAACCATTTTTACAATTAATGCCGAAGCCGGGAGCAACCCTGATCTGGCACAAAAAATCAACAGCGCAGCGAAAATTCTTTTTTTAGCGAACAGCACAAGTTCCTTCGATCTTTTCCTGAGTTCCGCGAACGGCGCTTTGCTCAGGCAAAAAGTTCATCAAAGCGGGATGATCAGCGCTTTCGTGGGCGATGATTCGCGTTATGCGGGGAATACAGTCGTTGATAATTATTATACACTTTACGCTTCCTATTATGCTGAACTCACTTTCACAAAAGGCCTTTCATTATTGCGACACACCGTAATAATGCCGAACACCTTTTTCGACAGCGACATGTACGAAAACTCGGCAACTGCAGTCCCTTACTCCATGACACTTGATACCCTTAAATACGGTATCTGGCTTACCAATCACAATTACATGAAATTTGCGCCGGTTGGCGGTAAAACCATCCTTACCGGTTATGGGTCAGCGCCGGTGATGGTGATCAGGAATGCCGGTGCCGTGGCAGGATTTTCAATACAAACCGGCAGCGGGAGCACAAGTACCAA
>JANXXZ010000018.1 GCA_025350385.1 Bacteroidales bacterium | reverse complement strand
AAAAGCTACCCTTATGGTAGTATCAATACAAAGTTCAGTCTGCATTCCGACGATAATCAGAGTAGTTATCTCCATCTCACTAAGCTCCCTTTCGAGGGCAGTCTCCCTGAAAGCGCTGTTAAACCTTTTCCGTATTACTCTTTCCCCGGGGTTTGGGGCAATTTCCTTCACAATTTCCCAGCCCCGGGTGTGCGGTTCCAGTTCTGAACCTGCTTCATCGTCATGTTGAATGAAGATTATGGGCAGCTTTAATATACGGAATTTTTCAAGTAGTGCTTTTATATTGGCAAGAATCTCATCAAATGCATAGGGTTTCCCTGCTGCTATCCCGTTTTGAATATCAACAATTAATAAAGCTGTATGGGTCATCGGATTTCAGTTTGTTAGATGCATAGTTTTATCCGGTTTGCAAGCTGCTTTTTATCTTTTCGATTTTGTTTTCACGGTCAAAAGGATAGGTTTTGTCATTCTCATCAAAATGCTCATAAAGTTGTAATGCTTTCACCAGGTAAATCTTTTTATCCGCTGCATTTGTTTTAAATTCCAGTTGAAAGAGGATTTCAGCAAGTAGTTCCAGGTTACCGGGGTCAAATCTTTTAAATCCAGAGACATATTCTTCTGAATCCCGGTAATTCATAGGCCGGTGTTTCCCAAGATCAAAGTTAATTTCGTTCAACAGTATTTCATTTGTTTCTTCAAACTGCTTCTTAAGAGTAATTGCCAGGTTCTCCCCGTTCCCCATGAGTTGGCTGAGAATGGCCCGCAGGACTATACCTATCTTCTCCATTTCCCTGATTAAATAATCTTCCTGTCCCATGGTCACTTATATTATCGCCGGAAATTAATTGATAAGTCTGATAAGGTTCCCAAACCCACTGAACCCGATTGCCATGTTTATCGAATTTCCATTCAAACCGGGTGAATAATCAGCCCTGGTTAAATAAACGCGAATTCTGAGGGAAGTGGTGGCGAATTCTCTTTTACCTTTATATCCGCCAGGTATCAGGCTTACTTTTTTGCGTATCTTGTAATCTGCATTTAAACCCGCTATATAACTGTTGTAAGTGTTTACCAAACCATCCTGAGCATTATCCCTGTTTTTTCCTTTGAATTTAGTGATTCCTAATCCACCGAAAGGTGATAGTTTTAATTTTGTGTTATCGATCAGGGCGTATCCTAATGAAATATCCAATATCGACAGACTTGCAGCCTGACCGGCATACCAATTTTTATCAGCCTTGTAGTCATGCTTTACTTTGCTGCCTCCTATGGTGCCATTCAAAAAAAGGATTGTTTTTTTATAAGCTATCTCAAAACCGAATACCAGGCTGATTGCAGGCCCAAAATGTTGGCCAAGTGAACCCGTAAATAGGCTGGTTCCTAATCCGACATTATACCCATATCCAAAATTACGCCTGGTAAAGGAAGGAATTCCGCGAATGTCATTCTTATTCAACTCATCTGATATTAGCTTTTCCCACTCATTTATAGCCCTTAAATCCTGTCCGCTATTTGTTTCCCTTTCAAATTTCTCTACCTGTTTTGCACATTTTTCTGTAATACCCTGCAGAACCTCATCGGACAAGTATCTTGAATTTTCCCGGTCAAGGCTGAACTGAAGTTCCCGCCGGCTGAGTTCAGCTATATCAAAAATGACCTGGTTATACCGTAAACAGGCATCGGTTTTATAATCAGGATTTACCCAGGAAAGCTTATTCGAATAACAAAAGGTCCCGATCCGGACTATCGTGGTATCATGAATCATGCACTCTTCTGTATTATACCCAATGATGTACTGTAAATGAGAAGTCGTTTTACCAGAAACTTTTTCTATAAAATCGGACCAAGTAAGTTTTCCCTCGGACCAGTTTTTCCTTACTTCCTGGGCTTTAATCCCAAATACCAGGATCAGGTTAATTATAACTAATATGGTCTTTTTAATCATCGTAATTTCTTTCTCCAATTGGTTCTTTGATTCAGAACTTCATCTCATAGGCATGAACGCTGTAAAAGGCTGATTCGTATAATCATCAGTTTACTTTTGGCAATGAATATAGGATTATTTTGAACATCCCGGCAGATCAAAGCGGTGTTTTATGTTTATAAGAAAAGAGCGAATACTTCTTGGTTTCGCTGCCACACAATACTTGATTTTCCCGGTAATCCCACAATGCAGTTGCATGAAGATTAATTTTGTTCTAAATTAATCCTTGGCTGATACTTTATACTTCTTAATCTGAACAAGATGCTATTTCAACTGTTCTGAGCATTGATTCATCCCTCACATTGCCGGTTCCGATAAGTCACCCGGGCATGAGGAATAACAGAAGAGTGATTTTGTACCTAACCTTAAAATCTTACAGCTATGAGAAAAGTAAGTTTTTTGATTTTGATTCTTGCAGGTACTTTGTTCGCCTGCAAGAAAGAGAGCATCAGCCCTGCCAATGATTCAGGCAGTATAAGTGGGCAGACTATCAATGCCGTTGATTTGCCATTGAAAGCAACCGACTATATTTCGAATAACTTCCCTGCCGAATCCATAAATTCTGTTAAAAAGATCAATGGTACTTCCACAACTTACCTTGTAACTCTGAATTCTGCTGAACAACTTCCTTTTGATGAAGTTGGCAATTTTACCGGAACTATCGATGGTATTGTTGACAAACCCACAGGACAGGGAATTGTCCTCAATGCAACTGCTGTTAGTTTTCTACCTTCTTCCATTGGCGCATATATATCAGCCAATTACACTGGTTACTCAATACGGAGTGCTGAAATACTCACTGTTTGTCCCATTGACATATATGGCAGGATTGAAAAAGTGTATGAAGTATTCCTGGTAGAACGAGGCGCTTTACCCCTAAAGGTGATCTTCAAACCTGATGGAACTTTCCTGGGCAGCAGTGTTAGAGTTGCTGCAATTGACCTACCCCAGCCTATTCTGGAGTATTTAGCTAAAAACTTCCCCGGGTATTCGATTCGGTCGATGATGGACAGAATCACCCTGGCTAATGGCGGATATCTCTATAATGTCTTCATCGTAGTTGGAGGAAAGCAGTATAATATCCTGCTGGATGAGAGCGGCACAGCCTTGTGTGTTAAATAATTACTCCTGGTTTTCAGGCTTTATCAAAAAGGTCTTATTTTCAGGGTTTATAAAGTAAAAACCGGTAGTAGTTTCTCACAACAACTGCCGGTTTTTCGTTTTAACATGTATCACATCTGTAACAGATTAATCTCCATGTCTGATCCTGGACAGGAAAATGATAAAGCCATTAAATGTAAATTATCCTGGAAGAAAATCCGAAATCTGAAATCCGAAATCCGAAATCCCCACCCCCGGTTTTATTCAATTTCAATATAATATTTAGCCAGCAATCCCGCAATTCCAGCCCGTGAGAACTTCGCGTTTCTCAACCTGTTTATTTCCGGGTCAATCGAATAATTAAAAGAGGTGCGGAAATCAGCCTTTTCAAGAACGGTTAGCTCAAACAGCGCCCTGTTGAAGTCACAATTGTCAAAAAGTGAATTACTCAGGTCGGTCCTGGTAAAATCAACTTCCTGCAGACTACAGTTTACAAATTTTGTACTCTTTAACCGCATGTTGAAAAACGAAGCCAAATTCAACTGGCAGTCTTCAAAATCGATTAACAATAAGAATTTACTGCACTCATTGAAATTCAATCCCAGTAATTTACAGTTTCTGAATTTCACATTCTTCAGAGCTGTGTTTTTAACTTTCGCCAGGCTGAAATTGCAGCTATCAAACACGCAGTCAATAAAACCCGAATGCGATAAATCAGAACCTGAAAAGTTGCAGTTTTTAAAAGTGCAGTTTTCGAATTCCTGATAAGTGAGGTCTTCCCCCGAAAAATCGGTTTTTTCAATAAGTCTGTAATCCGTATTTCTTAATGCCATGAATGAAACTTGCAGGTTGATACCTATTCAAATTTAACCCCTATAAAAAGTGTAAATATAAGAAAAGAAGAAAAGGGCAGGCATTGACTAAGAAAACCAGCGCCAGGATCTGAAGGTTTACAAAGCCTTTTCAAGAGGATTTCTTACTTTTGATTATCCATGCATCACTTCTGACTGGAATCGGTATGGATAAGTTGATTACCCATCAAATAAAAGATTGCAATGAATGAACAAGCAGGTATCACCAAACAACTATATCAATCCCCTGTCAGGCTTGTAATAGTATTTGTAACTATCATTCTCCTGGCTGACCTTCTAACCGGACTGCTACTGAGATTACTGCCTCCATTTCCGGTCTTAACATTGGCCCTGATTGACAGTATTCTACTGGTATTTATACTGGCCCCGGTAGTTTACTTATTGGTATTTCATCCTATGATCAAACACATTGCTGAGCGCAATCTGGCTGAAGCGGCACTTCGCGAAAGCGAGGAAAAATATAAAAGCCTGTTTGAAGAAGATCTGACAGGCGATTTTCTTATGACTGGTGAAGGTTTTATAATTGATTGCAATTTATCCTTTTTGGAGATGTTCGGATATAGCAATAAAAAGGAAGTTGTTGGCAAGAATGTAATGATGATATATGAAGATATATCAGAGTTTGAGAGGATAAAAAAACAATTACTCATACACAAGAAACTTACAAATTATGAAACCGTAAGAAAACGTAAGAATGGAAAATTAATAAATACTATTGAAAATAAAATTGCAGGTTTTAGTCTGCAAGGTGAAATTACTGAGATTAAAGGCTACATCTATGACGTAACTGAACGTAAACTGGCTGAAGAAGCGCTGAAAGAAAGCGAAACCCGGTTGCGTGAACTCAATGCTACCAAGGATAAGTTCTTCTCAATAATAGCGCACGATTTGAAAAGCCCGTTCAACAGTATTATCGGGTTCAGCAATCTCCTGGTTGAGCAGGTCAGGGAAAAAGACTACAAAGGAATTGAGGAATATGCCGGTATTATTCAAAGTTCTTCTCAGCGGGTCATGGATTTGCTGATGAACCTGTTGGAATGGTCCCGGTCTCAAACCGGCAGGATGGAGTTTAACCCCGAACATCTGGAAATCGTTTCAATTATCAATAATGTTACTGAATTATTGGAAAATGCTTCTCAACAGAAATCAATTACCATATCATTAGAATTACCACACGATATACTTGCTTATGCTGATAAGGATATGATTAGCCTTGTTCTGCGGAACCTGGTTTCGAATGCAATAAAATTCACAAACCCTGGAGGCCAGATTGTTATTTCAGCCGGAATAAATCAAAACGAATTAATGATATCAGTGAGCGATACAGGGGTTGGCATGACAGCCGACACAATTAAAAGGTTGTTCCGGATTGAAGAAAATTACTCTACAGCAGGCACAATCAATGAGCTAGGAACAGGTCTCGGGTTGATATTATGTAAGGAATTTGTTGAAAAACACGGGGGAAAGATCTGGGCAGAAAGCGCTGCCGGCAAAGGAAGTTCATTTCATTTTACTATTCCGAAGTGATAGAATCAGGCATAACCTGCTTTCTTTGAAAACGATGGTATAAATAAATGCTGAGCTGAAAGATGGGTATGAGAAGTGAGTGATGAGAACATTGAATCATTTATCTCTTTCTTAATCAGGCATTGATGTATATAGATTGTTCACTACATTTGAATAGGTGTTCATAACGAAATTCTTTCTGACCTGATTGCCTGATTTGCCATTATTTCACTCCTATTTTAAAAATGAGAATATGACTGAGGATTCAAACGAAATCAAGCAGTTGCTTGAAAAAATGGAAACGTTGCTCAGGAAGTAGGAACAGTTTTCGGGTGAAATAAATGAATTGCGGATTGAAATTCATAAACTGAAAATTTCCGGTAAACAACAAACCGCATCGTCAGATATTCAGGAGCAGCCCGGTTCGGAAAAGCCGGAAATGGTTCAATCTAACAATACAACAACGGGCAGCCAGGTCGCACCGCCTGCTTATCTACTGGCAGAACCAGCCCAAATATTGCCACAAGCCGGCAGGAACCTTGAGAAATTTATTGGGGAAAACCTGATCAGCAAAATAGGCATAATTATCACAGTTATCGGAGTGGCGATCGGTGCAAAGTATTCGATTGAACACCAGTTGATAAGTCCTCTCACAAGAATACTTTTAGGCTATATTGCCGGATTAATCCTTTCGGGCTTTGGAATAAAACTTAAGGGAAAATATGAGAATTACAGTGCCGTATTGGTAAGTGGTGCCATTGCGATCATGTATTTTATCACCTATTTTGCCTATGATTTCTATAATCTCATACCCAGGATACCGGCATTTGTAATGATGGTTCTCTTTACGGCGGTAACGGTAGCGACGGCCATCAGATACAATAAGCAGGTAATTGCCCATTTCGGCCATGTAGGTGCTTATGCAGTACCCTTTCTCCTTAGCAATAATTCGGGAAATGTGGCAATCCTTTTCAGCTATATTGCCATAATTAACGCCGGTATCCTGGCTATCGCTTTCAGGAAATACTGGAAGTCAATATGTTACTCGTCGTTCCTTCTTACCTGGCTTATCTATTTTGTATGGTTTACAACAAAATACCAGGTCGGAATTCATTTTGGGCTTGCTTTAACCTTTGCAACCACTTTCTTCCTGATTTTTTATATCACATTTCTTGCATACAAACTCATACAAAAAGAAAAGTTTGATCTTGGTGATGTCCTGCTGCTGCTTGCTAATTCATTTGTTTACGTTGGGATTGGTTACTCAATTTTGGAGCATCATCCGACATCTCATGAATTGCTTGGTTTATTCTCAGTATATAATGCCTTTGTTCGCGCTATAGTCGCAATAATTATCTACAGGCAAAAACTGGCAGACCGGAACCTCAGTTACCTTATAATTGGACTCGCGCTGGTTTTCATCACAATCGCAATACCGGTTCAGTTAGATGGAAACTGGGTTACTCTTCTTTGGGTGGGTGAATCTGCAATCCTTTTCTGGATTGGCAGAACAAAAAACAGTTCCTTCTATGAAGCGCTTTCATACCCGTTGATGATTATCTCTTTCTTAAGCATTCTACAGGACTGGGCTGAGTTAAATCGTAGTGTTAAGCTGGTTTATATCAGACTCCCTGTTTCAACATCAGTTTCCTGACTTCCATTTTATTTGTGGCGGTATTCTCCTTCATTTGCCGGCTGAACCTGGATAAGAATCATACTTCTCCCCTGCTTTACAGGAATCATATAGTGACTTTCGTGTCGTTTATTGTTCCGGCTATCCTCCTGATCACATTGTATAATACATTCAGGCTGGAGATATCCGTATATTGGAATCAGCTTTATATAGGATCCGAAATATCAGCTGTAGTTCACGATCAACTAAAGCCTGATCATTTCCGTAACGATGACCTGCTGAAATTTAAATCAATCTGGATCATCAATTATTCACTGCTATTCCTTTCCAGCCTGTCATATGTAAATTATAAAAAAATCAGGAATTAACAGTTAGGATTACTTAACCTGATTCTGAACGGAATGGTCATCCTTGTTTTCCTCACACAGGGTTTATATATGCTCAGCGAATTGCGCGAAAGCTACTTACAACAATCAATGTCCCTGTATTTTCACAGGGGATTTTTAAACATCAGCTTCCGGTATGTCGCACTCGCATTTGCAGCCATGATGCTCTTTGTGAGTTACAGATACATGTATCGGGATTTCCTGATGACCGGACTTAAAACAGCATTAGAATTGCTGCTCCATCTGACCATACTATGGATTGCCAGCAGCGAACTCGTAAACTGGCTGGATATGGCCGGCTCAAACCGGAACTATGGTCTTGGACTGAGCATCCTTTGGGGTGTTTATTCGTTGTTTCTGATTATTTTAGGGATATGGAGAAGGAAAAAACATCTGCGCATCAGAGCCATTGTACTGTTTAGAGGCACACTTTTAAAGCTGTTCTTTTATGACCTTTCGAACCTGGGCACCATTTCAAAAACCATTGTTTTTGTTTCGCTTGGGGTAATGCTTTTAATCATCTCTTTCCTTTATAATAAGTACAAGCATATTATTACTATTGAAGGAGACGAGCAGCAGTAGTCCGTTACTTCCTGAATTATCATAAAGGTTATTATCATCCAATTAAAGAAATGGCTGATGCTGAATAGCTATGATTCAATTATCCGGTTAATAATTTCATTTTTTCGAAAAAAAAGAAATTATATAACAGTCGCCTGAACTCTCTGAATTCATCTTTGTTGTAATTCAATAAGTAATTAATTCCGACGAAAATGGAAACTTAGTTTTTCATGGTAAACGAGCATTACTGAAAACCCTTGGAATGATTACACTTAATTAAGAAAAAATGAAAGCCAAGATTTTACTCTCGTTCTTGCTGTTTTCAGCAAGTATTACCGGATTCAGCACCACCTGGACAATCCATAATTCGGGATTCACTTTTACACCCGACACTGTCACCATAAATGAAGGAGACAGTGTGAATTTTGCAATTGCTACTATGCACGATGCAAGAGAGGTTAGTGAAGTATCCTGGCAGGCAAACGGAAATACCGCGCTCCCAGGTGGATTTCAGACTATCTTGGGCGGAGGACTGGTTTTGCCGGCTCATCTTACTGTTGGCACACATTGGTATGTATGTAGTATACATGCGGCTTCGGGGATGAAAGGAGTAATAATTGTAAAAAACACCAATGGCGTATCTGACTTTCTGCCGCAGTTCAATCTATCCATTTATCCCAACCCAGCAAGAAGCACATTCACCATTAAGTCAAGCGGTATTTCATCCGGAACGCTTTATTATATCTCCGACCAGTCAGGCAGCCTCAAAATGACAGGAAGGCTTAATGATGATACCACATCTGTAAATATTGAGAAGTTAGCATCCGGCATTTACATACTGCGCGTTGGTGATCAAAGCACCAATACCCTGAAAGTGATTAAGGAATAAATTCCCTCATTAAATTTTTTTCATCAAATCCTATACAGGATTTCCTGACCTGATTGTTAATTAAAGCCGGGAGCATTCTAACCAATTGCTTTCGGCTTCTTTTTAACCTGTACACAATTCCTGGTCGCGAATCATCATTTTAAAACCGGCTAAACTACTCTTTCAGATTGAAGGCAAGCTTAACCGGTCGCTTATGGAAGTGCTGCTTGACCTGAATAAAAAAAACTACCGGCTAAATGGACAGCAAGTGCTATGTAAAAATAAACATTATCATCAGTTCTTTCAGATGGCGGTATTCCGGGAATTGTCAGGTTGATTGTTAATTGTCAAATTATCAGCCTTGAAGAAGACCAAGTTTTTCAAACAGCATTGTAAGCATGAGAGGAAATCAGTATATTTGAAGCCAGGTAATGGGAAGGAAATTGAAAACTGTCTTTTCACCAATGTGGCTGATTACAAAGTTCTACTCATTTAATATGACTCACAATGGATAAATATTTATCAGAAGAAGAAAGCATGGAAGTTTTGCAACCTGAAGCTGTTCTTCCCATTTTTCCAGGTGAAAACTTTTTAGCAACAGAACTGGAATTTGAAGAAGGAACCGGTTTTGTCGTAGTTAACGAAGCTTACATCAATTACCCGAACAAGAGATTATTTCCATGGAGTGTCCAGGTTCTGATTGAGTACCAATTAAAGCATGAAACAGGACTTCCTACCGATGAAGAAGCATCCGTCCTGAACGAAATTGAAGATGAAATTGTAGATTTTTTAAAGGTGAATCACCAGGTTCATTTCATAGCCCGCCTGACCAGAAAAGATTACCGCGATTTATTATACTACATTGACCAGCCAGGGTTTGATCAAAAGAAATCCAATGAATTCTTTGAGAAAATCAATTTAAAACGCAAATTGAATTTCAACCTGGAAAAAGACGAAGAATGGAGATTCGTTTCGGGGCTGTTTCAGTCATAATATTTGAAAAGGGCAGCAAACTGCAGAAATTGAGGCATTCATGTGTAAATCCTGGTTTACATCCTGGTTTACATTCCTGAAATAAAATCGATTATAAACTGCCTGAAAAAGAAAATCAGTTAATCACAATTGTATTGTAACTAACTGATATCCAGGAGCGGAAAACGAGACTCGAACTCGCGACCCTCAGCTTGGGAAGCTGATGCTCTACCAACTGAGCTACTTCCGCAATGTTTATGCTGCAAATTTATAATTAATGTTTTGTTTTGCAACCTCAGGTTCTCAAAAATGATAAACCTACCGGTAAAACACTCTGTATCCCCATGCAGGAAGGTCAAAACAGGGCTGAATACCAAACCTTACCTGCATATCCCGGTTGAATAAATCGGAATAACTTTCCTCGGATAATTCACTCCTGAGGCTTATCCTGGCAGGTTCATAGCCAAGATTCATCACCACCAGAACAGCGTTTTCACCCAAAACACGTTCAAAAGCCAGCACATTTGTCCTGTCATCAGTAATAATCTCCTGGTACAAAGCGCCGGGAATACAGGACCAGAGAGCAGGATTTTCGTTTCTAAGCCAGGTTAGCCTGATCAACATCGCACGCATCTTATCCTCTTTCCATTCAATAGCATCCTTGTCGAAAAACGAAAGCCGGCGGTAATTGCCGGCTTCCTGACCGGAGTATATAAGCGGAATGCCGGGCAACGTGAAGTAAAGCACCGTCATGGCTTCCAGACTGTATGTAAGTCGCTCGATTTCAGATCCCTGCCATGAATTTTCATCATGGTTACTGATAAAACGCATCAGGGATGATTGCGCCGGGTACCATCGGAGTTGTTCTTCTATAGTGCCAGCCAGGTCCTGAGCAGAAATCTTTCCCTGGGCAACCTCATTGATGGCATGAAATACTTTCCAATCGTAACTTGAATGAAAGGCCTTTTTCAACAAATCGTACTGATCGGTTTCAGCCAGCATATAAATACCCGGATTCAGGGCTACCAGTTCTGCACGTGCCTGTTCCCAGAAATCAGTAGCCACCAGGTGAGCCATATCGCAACGGAAGCCATCAATACCGGAACTTGTTAGCCAGAACTTCATGGAATCAATCATAGCCGCCCGCAATCCAGGATTCGAATAATCAAGCCCGATTACATCAGCCCAGTCAGGATATGGGGGAAACACCTCCCCTGCTTCATTGTGCAGGTAAAAGGAAGGGTGTTCAACTACCCAGTGATGATCCCAGGCCGTATGGTTGGCAACCCAGTCGAGGATCACATACATTCCCATCGAATGAATTTCCGCAACCATATCGCTGAATTCAGCCAGGGTTCCAAAAGCAGGATCAACCAAGCAATAATCACGGATGGAATAGTAACTGCCCAGGCTGCCTTTTCGGTTCTTGATTCCAACCGGTTGAAGCGGCATAAACCACAGTATACCAACCCCGAGTTCTTTCAATCGCGGCAGGAGCTGACGGAAGGCCTGGATTGTCCCTTCCATGGTGTATTGACGAAGGTTTACTTCATAAAGAGTAAGATTCCTGGCCCAATGAGGGAAATCGTTATTTATTTTGCCTTGAATATTCTTCAAACTAATCAGTTTTGGATTAATAAATTTAGTGCTCAGTGCGGATTGCGGATTGCGGATTGCGGATTGCGGATTGCGGATTGCGGATTGCGGATTGCGGATTGCGGATTGCGGATTGCGGAT